>JACDBD010000245.1 GCA_013695115.1 Actinomycetota bacterium
GCCCCGCCGGATCGTCCTCCTGTTCGACGTCAGTGGGTCGATGGAGCCCTACGCCCGCGCCATCCTGCGCTTCCTGCACGCCGCTGTTGCCGGTCGTACCCGCGTCGAAGCGTTCGCGCTCGGCACCCGGCTCACCCGCATCACGCGCGAGCTGTCGTCACGTGATCCCGACGCCGCCTTGGCATCGGCCGCCCGTCGCGTCCCGGACTGGTCCGGAGGCACCCGGCTCGGCACCGGGATGCGGGAGTTCAACGATCGGTGGGGCGTTCGCGGCATGGCGCGTGGCGCGGTGGTCGTGATCGTGTCGGACGGGTGGGACCGGGGCGACCCGAGCCAGCTGGGTGAGCAGATGGCGCGGCTGGCACGCGTGGCGCACCGCGTCGTCTGGGTGAACCCGCTCAAGGCGTCGCCCGGCTTCGCCCCCCTTGCCGGCGGGATGGCAGCCGCGCTCCCGTACGTCGACGAGTTCGTCGAAGGCCACTCGCTCGCCTCGCTCGAGCATCTCGCCGAGGTCATCGCCCGATGAAGGAAGTCCTGGACGACATCGAACGGTGGCGCGCTGACGGCCACCGGGTCGCGGTCGCGCGGGTGGTGGGTGTCGAAGGCTCGGGCCCACGCGACCCGGGAGCGACCATGGTTGTGAACGACACCGGGGAGGTCGCGGGATCCGTCTCGGGCGGGTGTGTCGAAGGAGCGGTGGTCGAGGAGGCGCTAGCGGTGTTGGCGGGCACCCATGACCGTGGGGTCGTGAGCTTCGGGTACTCCGATGACGAGGCGTTCGCGGTCGGCCTCACCTGCGGGGGAACGATTCACGTGTTCGTCGAGCCCCTCGACTGGTAGCGCATGAGCGACTCGATCTACGAGCTGCTCCGTGACGCGCTGCGAGCCGAGGAGCCGGCCGCGCTCGCGACCGTCACCGCCGGGCCGACAGTCGGGGCGAAGCTTCTGGTCCGGCCGGACGTCGCTCCTGTCGGGACGCTGGGTGACCCCGACCTCGACCGCGTCGTAGCCCGGGACGCGCGGGGCGAGCTCGAGTCCGGCTTGACCACGACCCGCCACTACGGCACCCGCGGCGAGGCTCGAGAGCACGAGGTCAGCGTCTTCATCGAATCGTTCGCGCCGCCGCCCCGCATGGTCATCTTCGGCGCGGTCGACTTCACCGCCGCGCTGGTCAAGGCGGGCAAGGTGCTGGGTTTCCGCGTGACGGTGTGCGACGCTCGAGCCGTCTTCGCCACCCGGGCGCGGTTCCCGGACGCCGACGACGTCGTCAACGACTGGCCCGATCGGCACCTGGCCAAGATCGGCTCGGAGCTCGGGCCGCGCGACGCGGTGTGCGTGCTGACGCACGACGCCAAGTTCGACGTGCCCGCGCTCGTTGGCGCGCTCGACACCGACGCCGGGTATGTCGGTGCCATGGGATCGCGACGAACCCACGCCGACCGGGTGGCGCGGCTGCGGGAAGCCGAAGTCGGCGAGGACGCGATCCGCCGGGTGATGGCGCCGATCGGTCTCGACATCGGGGCCCGGACGCCGGAGGAGACCGCCATCGCGATCTGCGCCGAGATCATCGCCCTCCGGACGGGCCGGCCGGCCCCGTCGCTGCGCGACACCGACGGATCGATCCACGGCTGATGGATCTCGGGATCGCGAGGAGGCGCGCCGCGGTCGCCGCCGCCAGCCGGGGTCTCGGATTCGGCGTGGCCGCGGCCCTGGTGGCCGAAGGCGCGCAGGTGGCGATGTGCGGCCGCAACCGCGACACGATCGAGGACGCCGCTCGTCGCGTGGGCCACGACGCGGTGCCGCTCGTTGCCGACGTCTCCACTCCAACGGCCGCCGCCGCGTTCGTCACCGCGGCGCACGACGCCCTCGGTGGCGTCGACATCCTCGTCACCAACGCCGGTGGCCCGCCGCCGGGGACCTTCGCCACCACCGAGCTCGAGCAGTACGTGGCTGCCATCGAGCTCAACTGCCTGTCGGTCATCGCGATGTGCGACGCCGCCGTGCCGGCCATGCAGGCCCAGCGATGGGGCCGGGTCGTCGCGATCACGTCGATCGCGGTCCGCCAGCCGATCGCCGAGCTCATCCTCTCCAACACCGCCCGCGCCGGCGTCACCGGCTTCCTCAAGACGCTGGCCCGCGAGGTCGCCGGCGACGGCGTCACCGTGAACTCGCTCCAGCCCGGGTTGCACGACACCGAGCGGATCCGAGAGCTCCACGGCGGCGGCCCCGCGGCCACGGCCGCCACCGTGCCGGCAGGGACGCTGGGGCGGGCGGAGGACTTCGGCGCCTTCGCCGCGTTCCTGTGCTCGGAGCACGCCCGCTATGTCACCGGGACCGCCATCCCCGTCGACGGCGGCGCCTACGGAGGATTGCTGTGACCTTTCGGCACGTCGTCTGTTTCCGGTGGGCGGACGACACGACCGACGAGGACGTGGCGCGCTTCACCGAGATGCTGGTCGGCCTCCCCGGTGTGATCCCCGAGCTCCGCCGGTACCACTTCGGTCGCGACGCCGGCGCGGCCGAAGGCAACTTCGATTACGCGGTCGCGGCCGAGTTCGACGATCGCGACGGCTGGGTCGCGTACCAGGAGCATCCTGAGCATCGGCGCTGCATCGAGTACGTCCGGCCCCTGATCCGCGACCGCGTGGCGGTGCAGTTCGACGTCTGAGCGACCACCTACGCTTGTAACGTGCCGGGCTCCGACCGCGTCGTCACGATCCCCAACGCGATCTCGATCGCCCGGCTGGCGTGCGTCCCCTGGTTCGTCTGGCTCCTCTTGAGCGAGGACCGGCCGGTCGCGGCGGCGATCCTGCTCGCCGTCCTCGGCGCCACCGACTGGGTCGACGGATGGATCGCCCGCCAGTTCGACCAGGCGAGCGAGGTGGGGAAGGTGCTCGACCCGACCGCCGACCGGGTGCTCCTGGTGGCAGCGGCGGTGGCACTGATCGTCGACGGCCGCGTGCCGCTCTGGGTGGGGTGGGTGGTGCTCGCGCGCGAGGCCGCGATCAGCGTGGCCGTGCTCGCGCTCGCCGCCGCCGGTGCCCGGCGCATCGATGTGCAATGGGCGGGCAAGGCGGGGACACTGGCCCTGATGTTCGCCCTCCCGGGGTTCCTGCTCGTCGACGCCATCGGCGACAGCCTGGGGCGGACGCTCCTGCTCGTCGGCACCTGGGGCTTCACCATCGGCGGCCTCGCGCTGGGCTACTGGGCCGCGGGGATGTATGTCCCGCTCGCCCGCCGGGCGCTGAGCGAGGGCCGGGCCGCCCGAGGCGCGGAGGTCGCACGGTGAAGACGGTGATCATGGCCGGGGGCGAGGGGACCCGCCTGCGGCCGCTGACCAGCAACCAGCCCAAGCCGATGATGCCGCTCGTCAACCGCCCGATGATGGAGCACATCGTCCGGCTCCTCGCCCAGCACGGCTTCGACGACATCGTCGTCACGGTGGCGTTCCTCGCCAACCAGATCCGCAACTACTTCGGGGACGGCTCCGACTTCGGCGTCCGCCTCCGCTACGCCACCGACGAGACCCCGCTCGGGACCGCCGGCTCGGTCCGCAACGCGTCGGAGGAGCTCGACGACACTTTCCTCGTGATCTCCGGTGACGTGCTCACCGACATCGACCTCAGCGGGTTCGTCAAAGCGCACCGCGCCGCCGGTGCGTTCGCGTCGATCGCGCTCAAGCGGGTCGAGAACCCACTCGAGTTCGGGATCGTCATCACGCGTCCCGACGGGTCGGTCGAGCGCTTTCTCGAGAAGCCGACCTGGGGGCAGGTGTTCTCCGACACCGCCAACACCGGCATCTACGTCCTCGAGCCGAGCGTCTTCGACTTCATCCCCGAAGGCGAGGTCGTCGACTTCGCCGGCGACGTCTTCCCGAAGGTGTTGGCGAAGGGGCTGCCATTGCTCGGCCAGGTGGTCGACGGCTACTGGGAGGACGTCGGGACGCTCGAGGCCTACCTGCGCGCCCATCAGGACGTGCTCGACCAGCGAGTGAGCGTCGAGATCGACGGCTTCCGGATGGGCGAGGGCGTCTGGCTGGGGGAGAACGCCGACGTCGACCCCGACGCCCGCATCGAAGGCCCGGTGGTGATCGGCGACAACTGTCGCATCGAGGCCGGCGCGCACCTGTCGGGCTACACGGTGCTGGGCACCGACGTGATCGTGAAGCCCGACGCCTTCCTCGAGCGCGCCGTCTGTCACGACCACGTGTACGCGGGAACGAGCACGAGCCTCCGGGGTTGCGTCATCGGCCGGAGGACCGACCTGCGCGACCACGCCCGAGTCGAGGAGGGCGTCGTCGTCGGCGACGAGTGCTTCGTCGGCGAGCGGGCTGTCATCAACCCGGGCGTGAAGATCTACCCGTTCAAGACGGTCGACGCCGGCGCGGTCGTCAACTCGTCGATCGTCTGGGAGAGCCGCGGCATCCGGACCCTCTTCGGCCGCCGGGGGGTGCGGGGCCTGGCCAACGTCGACGTGACCCCCGAAGTGGCCGTCCGGCTCGCGATGGCCTACGGCACCGCGCTCAAGAAGGGCTCAGTCGTGACCACGAGCCGCGACACCAGTCGCATCGCCCGGGCGCTCAAGCGCGCGCTCATCGGCGGCCTGAACCTCGCCGGCACCAACGTCGAGGACGTCGAGCTCGCCAGCGTCCCGCTCACCCGTTTCCAGGTCCGCAACGGCCAGTCCCACGGCGGGATCACGGTGAGGCTGGCGCCGGGGGAGCCCGACAGCGTCGAGGTCCGGTTCTTCGACAGCGACGGCCGCGACATCGACGAGTCGACGCAGCGCAAGATCGAGCGCCTGCTCTACCGCGAGGATTACCGCCGGGCGTTGGCGGGGGACATCGGCGACATCGTCTTCCCGCCGCGGTCGCTGGAGTTCTACACCGCCGCCCTCGAGCGCAGTGTGGACGCCGAACGGCTGCGCGAGCGGGCCTTCAAGGTGGTGCTCGACTACTCGTTCGGCGCGTCGTCGATCGTGATGCCGACCGTGCTGGCCAAGATCGGCGCCGAGGTCCTGGCGGTGAACCCGTTCGCCAGCACCGCGTCGGCGACGGCGGCGTTCGGCGAACCGACCGCGCGTGCCACCCGCATCTCGGACCTCGTCCGCGCCTCCGGCAGCCACCTCGGGCTGGTCGTCGACCCCGACGGCGAGACCGCCATCCTGATCGACGACGAAGGGGTCGTGCTCCGGCCCGAGCAAGCGCTCCTCGCCCTGGTCGCGCTGGTGGCCTCGGCCCACCCCGGGGCGTGCATCGCCTTGCCGGTCTCGGTGAGCCGCGAAGCCGAACGGATCGCGGCCGAGCACGGCGCCAAGATCACCTGGACGAAGCTGTCACCGGCCCACCTCATGGAGGTCGCCTCGACCGGCGAGGTGGAGTTCGCGGGCTCGCTCGACGGTGGGTTCATCTGGCCCGACTTCCTCCCCGCCTTCGACGCCACCGCCACGCTGGTGAAGGTGCTCGACCTCCTGGCCGAGACCGGCCAGTCGCTGTCGTCGTTCGTACGTCAGCTGCGGCGAGTGCACATGGCCCACGAGACCGTCGCGACTCCGTGGGAACGCAAGGGCGCGGTCATGCGCGAGATGGTGGAGCAGGCGGCGGGGGAGGAGGTCGTGCTCGTCGACGGGGTGAAGGTCCTCCACCCCGACGGATGGGCGCTGGTGCTGCCCGATCCCGAGGACGCGGTGACCCATGTCTGGGCCGAGGCGGGCAATGACCAGGACGCCCGCCGCCTCGCGCAGGAGTACGCCAAGCGCATCCGCCAGGTGGTTCGGTAGGGGGCGAAGGGCTCCCACGGCGGGGCGCTGTGCGAACATCTCGGCATGATCATCGTGTCCGGCGCCATCTACGTCGACGAGGCCGATCGCGACTCTTACGTCCGCGACTGCCGAGAGGTGATCGTGGCGGCCAGGGAGTCCGAGGGTTGTGTCGACTTCCATCTCGCGCCGGATCCGATCGAGCCTGACCGCATCAACGTCTACGAGCAGTGGGAGTCCGTCGCAGCCGTGGAAAGATTCAGGGGCTCGGGGCCATCATCGGCGCAGACGGCCGCAATCCGTGATGCCCCAGTGTTCCAACACGAGATCGCATCATCGACGAGGCTGTAACGACTGTCCCCGAACGGCGACGTCCCGCTCGAGATCGTCGCCGAGCTCCGGTCGGTGGCGAAGAAGCCGGTCGACCGACCCACCGCCCGACCGGCCGAGAGGACGGGAGGGAAGGCAAAGGCCTGCCATCCCTCGCATCGCGCGGTGAACTGCGCGGGAGCGGCGAGCGACCCGTTGTGGCGGCGGGCAGGTACCCTGCCCGCCGAGCGAGCCCGACCAAGGAGGACGGCCGCCCGATGGACTACCCCGAGCAGCTCCGCTATAGCGCCGAACACGAGTGGGTGGCGGCCGACGGCAACCGCGCTCGGATCGGGATCACCGACTACGCGCAGGACGCGCTGGGCGACGTCGTCTACGTGCAGCTCCCCGAGGTCGGCGCGACCGTGGCCGCGATGGCGCGCTGCGCCGAGGTCGAGTCGACCAAGTCGGTGAGCGACATCTACGCGCCGGTGGGCGGCACAGTCGCCGAGGTCAACCAGGCCCTCGACGGAGCGCCGGAGAAGCTCAACCAGGATCCGTACGGCGACGGCTGGATCTTCGTGCTCGAGATGTCCGACCCGTCCGAGCTCGACAGCCTGATGGATGCCGCCGCCTATCGGCAGCTCGTCGAGGAGCAGTAGACGCCGATCGTGACGACCACATGGCGTCTGGTGGATGATCTCGACGCTGAGCTGGATGCGGCCGGGCAGATGGCGGCCGACCGTGCGCTGCTCGACGAGGTGGCGGCGGGCGCGTCGCCGGCTCTGCGCCTGTACCGCTGGTCGCCCCCGGCGCTCTCGCTCGGTCGCTTCCAACCCGAGGACGACGTCGACCACACCGCGTGTCGGGACCGCGGCGTGGAGATCGTGCGTCGGCCCACCGGAGGGCGAGCGCTGCTTCACGGCGCCGACCTGACGTACGCGGTGGCGATGCCCCGCCCCGAGCGCGCCGCGAGCGTCGACGCGGTGTACCGGCTGCTGGCGCGGGGGCTGACGAGAGGGTTGGCCTGCCTGGGTGTCGAGGCCGCGGTCGCGCGCGCCGATGGTCCCGCCGGGCCGCTCTGCTTCGCGAGCCAACAGGGTGCCGACCTGAGGGTGGGGGAGCAGAAGGTGTGTGGGTCGGCGCAGGTCCGCCGCGACGATGCCGTGCTCCAGCACGGCGCGCTCCTGCTCGACCGGCTCCCGTTCGACGAGACCGACCTGCTTCGGGGCGCCGCGGACGACGACGGGCGGGCGCGACTGCGCGTCGCCACCGTGACCCTGCGCGAGCTCGGCGCGCCCGTCGATGCACGCGTCGTCGCCAATGCGCTGGCCGACGGCTTCGCCGAGGCCCTCGATCTCCGGTTCACCGCCGCCGTTCGCGGCTAGGTCGTTGCCGCGCCTGGTCGAGTAACCTCGACGGGATGACCTGCCGGCGTTGCGGTCACGCGAACGAGGCCGGCGCCAACTTCTGCTCCTCGTGCGGGGCACCGCTCGCGGCGGGCGCCGGCCCCGACGACACCACCGCGAGCCTGGCCGCGCTCGAGGAGCGGCACGAGCTCGACGAGGAGCTCGGCAGCGCACTGGCCGAGCTGCCGGTCGGGATGGGCATGCTGGTCGTCCGGCGCGGGCCCAACGCCGGGAGCCGCTACCTCCTCGACGACGACACGATCGCGGTGGGGCGTCATCCCGACTCGGAGATCTTTCTCGACGACATCACCGTGTCGAGACGGCACGCCGTCGTCCGCCGTCTCGGTGCCGGCGGCTACGACGTCAACGACGTCGGCTCGCTGAACGGCACCTACGTGAACCACGAGCGGGTCGAGACCGCGCCGCTGCACTACCTCGATGAGCTCCAGGTGGGACGGTTCGTGCTCACGTTCCTCGTCGGCGGCGCCGCCGAGAGCGGGGAGGCATGAGCACGCGGGCGGAGACTCCTCACCTCTCCATCGGTGAGGTGCTCGAGCACCTCCGCGACGAGTTTCCCGACATCACGATCTCGAAGATCCGCTTCCTCGAGAGCCAGGGGCTGATCGACCCGGAACGGACGCCGTCGGGGTACCGCAAGTTCTACGACGCCGACGTCGCGCGCCTGCGCTGGATCCTGTACCAACAGAAGGAGCACTTCCTCCCGCTCAAGGTGATCAAGGAACGGCTCGACGGCCTCGACGACGGCGATCTGCCCGCCACCGCCCACGCGCCCGAGCCCGCCGTCGAACCGGCGGGCGGGAACGGGAGCAGCGCGTCGCCGTCACCCGGGGACACCGTCGCCGACCTCTCGCTCGACACCGCGACACCGGCCCCGGTCGCCGCGGTCGAGACCGACGAGCGTTCGACACCGGCGCCCCGGGAAGTGTCATCCGGCGGGATGAGTCTGACCCGCACCGAGCTGGCCGGGGCCGCCGGCCTCGACGACGAGCAGGTCGCCGAGCTCGAGTCGTTCGGGCTCCTCGCCCCTTACTCGCGGGTGGGGGAGCAGGAGCTGTTCGACGAGGAGGGCCTTACCATCGCCCGCACCGCGGGCGAGCTCTACAAGCACGGATTCGAGGCCCGGCACCTGCGGATGTACAAGCACTTCGCCGAGCGGGAGGCCGACCTGTTCCAGCAGGTGCTCCTGCGCTACCTGCGCCAGCGCAACCCGCAGGCGCGAGCGAAGGCCCGGGGGGAGCTGGGCGAGCTGGCCCGGCTGGGTCGGGACCTGCGGGCGGCGCTGCTCGTCACGGCGCTGCGCGAGTCGCTGACCGAGTGACCGCGGCGTCTCCCGCGGTCCTGCTCGACCGGGCCGCCCTCGGCGACATCGTGCGCCGGCTCGCCGACGAGATTACCGCCGACCATTCCGAAGGGGTCGTCCTCGTGGGCGTGCTGAAGGGCGCGATGATCTTCCTGTCGGACCTCGCCCGTGCGATCACCGACATCGACGTGACCGTCGACTTCCTCGCGATCTCGCGGTACGCGCCCGACTCGGGGCGCGTACGCATCCTCAAGGACCTCGATGTCGAGGTCGCGGGGCGGGACGTCGTCATCGTCGAGGACATGGTCGACACCGGCCTGACGCTGGGCTACCTGCTCGGGCACGTCCGGGACCTGGGCCCGCGCCAGGTCGAGGTGTGTACGTTGCTGGACCGGCCCGTGCGCCGGATCGTGCCGCTGCGCGCCCGCTACGTGGGGGAGGAGATCCCCGACGTGTTCGTGCTCGGATACGGGCTGCACTTCGCCGACCTGTACCGCAACGTGCCTTACGTCGTCGACGCCGACCGGGCCGTCGTGAGTGCGCGGCCGGACGCCTACGTCGCCGAGCTCTATGGCCGGGGCAGCGCCAGTTCGAGCTGATCCCGCCGCCCAGGCGCACCGGCGCCAGGGAGGGCCGATGGTAGGGTTTCGGCGTCGAGTCGGAGGCGCCGTGATCCGTCTGTCCCTGGTGGGAGTCCGAGTCGAGGTTCCGACGAACCAACCGATCGTCCTCCTGCGCGAAGAAGAGGGCCAGCGCTACCTGCCGATCTTCATCGGCCCCCCGGAGGCGACCGCAATCGTGTACGCGCTCCAGGGCATGGAGACGCCGCGGCCGATGACCCACGACCTGTTCAAGACCGTGCTCGACGACATGTCGATCGAGCTCCAGCGGGTGGAGATCACCGAGCTCCACGACGGGACGTTCTTCGCCGAGATCGAGCTCGCCAGCGACGGGACCAACTACCGGATCTCGTCCCGGCCCTCCGACGCCATCGCCTTGGCAGTTCGCTACGAGGAGCAGGTGCCGATCTTCGCCGACGAAGCCGTGCTCGAGGAAGCCGGGGTGCTCTTCGAGAGCGACGAGGAAGAGGAGCAGGTCGAGGAGTTCCGCGAGTTCCTCGAGAACGTGCGGCCCGAAGACTTCGCCCAGTAGCTCCTGCGCCCGAACCGCAGCGCGCCGCCCCCGCCCGGCCCGAGGCCCGGCCCGACCCTCAGCCGGCGGTCCGCCGACTCCGGATCCACTTCTGCGGGCCGTAGCCGGCCGCTCCGGGCCGCGGACCGGGTGTCGTTGACGGTCGGGGGAGAGGGCGGTACCGTCGACACCCCCGTAACTACCGCCGTGTGATTCGGGCCTTCCAGAGCGAGGAATTCCTCATGGGTACCACCGCCAACCGCAACCAACCCCCGCGGATCACCCAGGGCTCGCTCCTGGACCGCGACGGCGACGAGGTCGGCTTCCGGGGGCCGCAGGTGTGCAAGATCGTGGGCATCTCCTACCGCCAGCTCGACTACTGGGCCCGAACCGACCTGGTCCGTCCCTCGCTCGCCGACGCCCACGGCAGCGGCACGCAACGGCGCTACTCCTATCGCGATCTCGTCCGTCTCAAGGTCATCAAGAATTTCATCGACGCGGGCGTGAAGCTCCAGACCGCCCGCAAGGCGATCGAGTACCTCCGCGAGGACCTCGGCGACGACTGGGCAACGGCCAGCCTCGTGCTCAACGGTGCCACCTCGGTGCTGGCGCGCGACGGCGACGCGCTGGTCGACGTGGTGCGCCACGGCCAGGGCGTCCTCAACATCGTGTCACTGGGACAGGTCGTCGACGAGCTCGAGGCCGGCATTCACGAGCTCGCGCCCGACGAAGGTGCCCCGTCGCCGCCGGCCGAGCGCGGCCGGCGCGCCGAGAGCGGATAGCCGCCGGGCGGGCGGAACCGGATGACCGACGATCGCCTGCCCCACGAGGACGTTCGCTTCGCGCACAACTCGGAGCGCCAGTTCGCGAAGCTGCTCGACTTCTACGGGATCGCGTGGGAGTACGAGCCGCGCACGTTCACGCTCGAGACCGACCGCGAGGGCCGGCCGGCGCAGGCGTTCACCCCCGACTTCTACTTGCCGGCGTACGACCTCTACATCGAGATCACGACGCTCAACCAGAAGCTCGTGACCAAGAAGAACCGCAAGGCACGCCGCCTCCAGGAGCTGTACCCCGACATACGCGTGAAGGTCCTGTACCAGCGCGACTACCTCCACCTGCTCGTGAAGTACGGGCTCGAGCCGCCGTCACAGCTCAGCGAGCAGCTCGGCGAGGGCGGACCGCTGCGCCTCGACGTCGAGCCCGGCCGGGACGCCGACGGCGATCAAGCGGCGGAAACGGCATAAACGGCAGCCCCACCTAGGCTGCCGCGGCATGACTGAGATCGACGGGCCCCTCCGACAGAGCCCGCTGGACGCCGAGCACCGGGCGCTCGGCGCGCGCATGGTGCCGTTCGGCGGCTGGGACATGCCGATCCAGTACGAGAGCGTCTTGGCCGAGCACCGGGCCTGCCGCGAGCGCGCCGTCGTGTTCGACGTCTCGCACCTCGGCTCCGTGCGCGTGCACGGCAGCGGCGCGCGTCCCCTCCTGCAGTGGGCGCTCACGAACGACCTCGGCCGGATCGAGCCCGGAAAGGCGCAATACACGCACCTGCTCGATCCCGACGACGCCCACGTCGTCGACGACATCATCGTCTGGTGGGTCGCCGATGACGACTTCCTGGTGATGCCGAACGCCTCCAACACCGGGCCACTGGTGGCGGCGCTCGAGGACGCGGTGTCCGACCCCGCCGACGGTGCCGCGTGCCGGGTGGAAGACGTCACCGCGACCCGCGCCGTTCTGGCGGTGCAGGGCCCCGAGGCGCGGGCGCTGATCGAGCCGCTCGCGCGCGCGCTCGCCGCGGTTCCGCGGTTCGCGGTGCGGCCGGCGGCCTACGACGGGCACGAGGGGTTCGTGGCCGGCACCGGCTACACCGGCGAGGACGGGATCGAGCTGCACATCCCCGCGCCCGCGGCGCCGGCGTGGTGGCGAAAGCTCATCGGCGCCGGGTTGGTGCCGGCAGGACTCGGAGCCCGCGACACGCTGCGACTCGAGGCCGGCCTCCCGCTGCACGGCCACGAGCTCGGGCCGGGTATCACCCCTCTACAGGCGGGGCTGGCCTGGGTGGTGCGCTTCGATAAAGGCGCGTTCCGCGGTCGTACCCCGCTCCTGGCCGAGCGCGAGCAAGGCGTGCATCGCAAGCTCCACGGGTTGCTCGTCGACGGCCGCCAGGTGCCCCGGTCGGGTCAGGCGGTGCTGCGCGGCGACGGCGACGACGTCATCGGCGAGGTCACCAGCGGGAACTTCTCCCCGGTGCTCGAGCGGGGGATCGCGCTGGCGTTCCTTCACCCCGACATCGAGGAGGGCGCCGAGGTCGCGGTCGACGTCCGCGGCCGCCGGGCCGCCGCAAGGGTGGTCCGACCGCCATTCGTGCGACGAGACGGGTAATAGGCTCCGACGGATGTCGACGGCGCGTTTGCCCGATCTCGAGCAGCCCGACCGGTTCGTGGCCCGTCACGTGGGCCCGACGCCGGACGAGCAGGCAACCATGCTCGCCGCGCTCGGCCTGACGTCGCTCGACGAGCTGATCGACCGGGCGGTACCCGACTCGATCCGGTGGCGGGAACCGCTCGACCTCCCCGGCCCGATCGACGAGGCGGAGGCCCTCGCCCGCCTGCGGGAGCTCGCCGACCGCAACCGGGTGTTCACTTCGCTCATCGGCATGGGCTACGCCGGGACCATCACGCCGCCGGTCATTCTGCGCAACGTGCTCGAGAGCCCGGCCTGGTACACCGCCTACACGCCGTACCAGCCCGAGATCTCCCAGGGCCGGCTGGAGGCGCTCCTCAACTTCCAGACCATGGTGGCCGACCTCACCGGCATGGAGCTCGCCAACGCGTCGCTCCTCGACGAGGGCACCGCCGCCGCCGAGGCGATGGCGATGTCCCACCGGCTCAACGGGAACGCGGGCTCCACGTTCGTCATCGACGGCGAGTGCCACCCCCAGACGATCGACGTGGTGCGCACGCGGGCGGAGCCGATCGGCGTGGACGTGGTCGTGGGCGACCCCGGCGGCGATCTTCCTGCGGGCGTCTTCGGCGTGCTCCTCCAATATCCGGGGACCGGCGGAGAGATCCGGGACGACACCGGAGCGGTCATCGAGCGGGCCCGCGCGCACGGCGCGCTGGCGACGGTCGCAGCCGACCTGCTCGCGCTGGTGCTGCTCACGCCGCCGGGGGACCTCGGCGCCGACGTCGTGGTCGGCTCGACCCAGCGGTTCGGCGTGCCGCTCGGCTTCGGCGGGCCGCACGCCGGCTACTTCGCCACCCGCGACGCCCATAAGCGCACCATGCCGGGTCGGCTGGTCGGCGTCTCGGTCGACGCCGCCGGGCGGCCCGCGCTGCGGCTGGCGCTGCAGACCCGCGAGCAGCACATCCGGCGGGAGACGGCGACGAGCAACATCTGCACCGCCCAGGTGCTGCTGGCGGTGATCGCCGGGCTCTACGCCACGTACCACGGCCCCGACGGCCTACGCGCCATCGCCCAGCGGACGCATCGTCTCACGGCCGTCCTGGCCGAGGGTCTGCGGGCCGCCGGGCTCGAGGTCGTGAACCGGCACTTCTTCGACACGCTGACGGTCCGGGTTCCCGGTCGGGCGGACGAGTTCGTCACCGCCGCCGAGGCCGAGCGGATCAACCTCCGGCGTTACGACGCCGACACCGTGGGCATCGCGCTCGACGAGACCACGACCGCCGACGTCGTCGCGCGCGTGTGGCGGGCGTTCGGCGCGTGGGCGTCGGTGGAGGAGCTCGACACCCACGGCGTTCCGTCGGGCATCCCCGAGGGTCTCGCCCGAACCTCGGAGTTCCTGACGCACCCGGTCTTCCACCGGTACCACTCCGAGACCGAGATGCTTCGCTACCTCCGCCGCCTTGCCGATCGAGACCTGGCGCTCGACCGCACGATGATCCCGCTGGGGTCCTGCACGATGAAGCTCAACGCGACCGCGGAGATGATCCCGGTCACCTGGCCCGAGTTCGGCGGGCTCCACCCGTTCGCGCCGCTCGAGCAGTGCGAGGGCTACCTCGAGCTGTTCACCGACCTCGAGCGCATGCTGTGCGAGACCACCGGCTACGACGCCGTCTCACTCCAGCCCAACGCCGGGTCGCAGGGCGAGTTCGCCGGCCTGCTCGCCATCCGCAAGTACCACGAGAACCGAGGCGTTGGCGAGCGTGACGTGTGCCTGATCCCCGCGTCGGCGCACGGTACCAACGCCGCCAGCGCGGCCATGGCGGGCCTGCGGGTCGTGGTGGTCGCGACCGACGACGAGGGGAACATCGACTTCGACGATCTCAAGTCGAAGGCCGACGAGCACGCCGACCGCCTCTGCGCGCTCATGGTCACGTACCCGTCCACCCACGGCGTGTTCGAGTCGCGCATCGGCGACGTCTGCGCGCTCGTCCACGAGTACGGCGGCCAGGTCTACCTCGACGGCGCCAACCTCAACGCGCTCGTAGGCGTCGCCAAACCGGGGAGGTTCGGTGCCGACGTGTCGCACCTCAACCTGCACAAGACGTTCTGCATCCCGCACGGCGGGGGAGGGCCGGGGGTCGGGCCGGTCGCGGTGCGCGAGCACCTCGCGCCGTTCCTGCCCGGTCACGGCCAGTGTCCGGAGGCGGGGCCGGCCGACGGCGGCCTGGGCGTGATCGCGGCCGCGCCGTGGGGATCAGCCGGCATCCTCCCGATCTCGTGGGCCTACATCACCATGATGGGTGGCTCCGGCCTGCTCACCGCGACCCAGGTGGCCATCCTCAACGCCAACTACGTCGCCCACCGCCTGCGCGACCACTATCCCGTGCTCTACACCGGACCCGGCGGCCTGGTCGCACACGAGTGCATCCTCGACCTGCGTCCGATCGCTCACGCCGCCGCCGTCACCGTCGAGGACGTCGCCAAGCGCCTCATCGACTTCGGCTTCCACGCGCCCACGATGTCGTTCCCGGTCGCGGGCACGCTCATGATCGAGCCCACCGAATCGGAGAGCCTGGCCGAGCTCGACCGGTTCTGTGACGCCATGATCGCCATTCGCGAGGAGATCGCCCGGGTCGAGCGAGGGGAGTGGCGCGTGGCTGACAGCCCGCTCCGCCACGCGCCCCACACCGCGTCCGACGTGGCCATCGACGGATGGCAGCACCCGTACCCGCGGGAGCTGGCCGCGTTCCCGATGGCGTCGGGGACAACCGACAAGTACTGGCCTCCGGTCAGCCGTATCGACAACGCCTACGGAGACCGCAACGTCATGTGCGCCTGCCCGCCGGTGAGCGACTACGCCGACGTCTGATCAGGCGCCCTCAGCCGGCCTGAGGACCCCTGGAGCTCACCGGGCGGGGGAACGGTGCCGCCCAGCAGGCCGAATCCTCACGATCCTCGTCTACTTGACATAACCGGGATTATGGGCGTTGCGCAGTGGGCCGCCTGCGGCGGCCGGAGTGGCGCCGCTCATAGTCCCTGAGGGTGGCGGAAGCCCTCAGAAGGGCGCTCCGGTCGAGTCGATCACCTGGCCGTTGATCCAGCAGGCGTCGTCAGTACAGAGCCAGGCGATGAGACGGGCGGCGTCGTCGGGGTGACCCCAGGCCGGCACCCGCTCACGCTGCTCGGGGGTGGCCCAGCCGGTGTCGGTGGCTCCCGGGTTCACGGTGTTGACGGTGATCCCCCGAGCGAGCAGCTCGGCCGCCAGGGTGCGGGTGACCTGATGGATGGCGCCCTTGGTCGCGACGTAGCCGAGCTCGCCCGGCATCGGCCCGCGATGTTGGCCCGACGTCATCATCACGACGCGGCCGCCGGTGCGGCCGTCGTGTTGCGCTGCGAACGCCTGCACGAGGAGCAACGTCGCCCGCGTGTTCACCGCCCACTGGGCGTCGAGCTCCTCGGCATTGGTCTCCAATAGACCGAGGTGGTCACTTCGGGCGTGGTTGGCAACCAGCACGTCGACGTGACCGAGCGACGCGACCGCCGCCGCCATAACCTCCGCAGGCGCCGCCGGGTCGAGGAAGTCGGCTTCCATCGCCTCGATGCCATCGGGGTCCGCTCTCCACGGTTGGGCGGCGTCGTGCGCGGACCAGCCGCACAGGAACAGGTCGGCGCCCAGGTCGGCCAGACGGCGCGCGATCGCAGCGCCGATACCGATGCGACGCGAGACGCCAGTCACGAGCGCGCACCGACCCTCGAGTGAAGGTTGAGACATGCGAGAGCCTTTCTGAGACCTGCCGTCGAAGCCGACGGCGACACCTGCCGTTGGTCAGAGGCTCAGCGCACAATCCGACGTTAGTGCGCCACCGGGTCGACCGCCGGTGGATACACGACGCCGTCCCGGAGGTGCATCACGCTCGCGGCGGCGGTTCGACGCCGAGGTCCACCGGTTCGGCCGGCTCGAGAATGTCGTGGTCGACGAGGAAGTCGAGTAGCCCGTGGACCAGGTGCATGCCGTCGAGCTCGGTGAGCGACACCCACGCAACCTCGGCGGCGTCGTCACCCGCAACCGGGGTCTGCGCGGGGTCGAGCACCGACACGGCGAAGTCCAGGATCACAAAGTGATGCGCGTCCCCGATGCGCTCCACCCAGCCGAGGAACCGCTCCACGACCACCTCGATGCCGGTCTCCTCGGCGACCTCGCGCACGACCGCCTCGTGCAGTTCCTCGCCCACCTGCACCCGGCCGCCCGGCACCGACCACTCCCCCGCCGCCGGGCCCCGCCCCCGGCGGACGAGCAGTACCTCGTTGTCTCGGAGCGCGACCCCGCCGACGGCAACCTCGACGACGTCACTCACGCGTCGCTCGATCCCGCGCGCCGGTGCATGACGATGGCGCGGGCAGTGAAGCCCGACCTCTCGAAGAAATTCTTGGCCGACCGATGCCCCGGCAGAGCGAGCGCATCGATCCCGACGCAGTCGTGCCGGCCGCAGAACGCCACCAGGTCGCCCGCCAACGCCTCGCCTACCGCCACGCCGCGCGCCTCGGGCTCGACGAAGAGGTCGGTGATCACTCCCAGGGTCGCGCCCGAGCGCAACTGCTCTAACTCGGCCGCGCCGAAGCCGATGATCGCGTCGTCGATCGTCCCCACGAGCAGACAGGCGTCGTCCCGGTCGAGCAGCACACCGTACGAGTCCTCGAGCGGCTCGGGCCGGCTTTCACGCACTGCCCACAGGGCGCCGCCCTTCATGGCGGCGAGCTCGGTACGCATGAGGCGGGCGAGCTCGGCGATGCGGCTCAGGTCGGCGGGTGCGGCCGCGCGGCTCGCCTCCACCGCTAGGTGATGAGCTGGTCGATCTTGAACAGGATCGTGCGGCGACCGCGGTGCGCTTCCTCGTAGGCCCGCACAGCGGCGAGGTCGCGCGCCGATAGGCCGTCGAGACGCTCCACCACCTGGGACGCCGAGAGCTCGTCGTAGTCGGGGATCGCCAACGCCTGCGCCTCGGCCCGCTGCACCGTGGTGTCGACCGCCGGCTCGGACTGGCGACCACGGTCCGGTGCCGCGGTGGCCGGCCGGCCGTTCGTGGTCTCGGGAGCCGCATTCGACCCGTCACCCGGTACCACGAGGCCGGAGAACGCCTGCTCGGCCAGCTGGCGGGCGCCCCGCAGGCCGTCTTCGACCCGGCGGCGCACGTCGGGACCGAGAGTGAGGGCAGCTTCGCCGAGTGAGCGCGCCCCCGACGCCTGCTCCCCCACCTTGCGTCGGCGCGACGTCAGCTCGGAGCGCCCGCGCGAGACGAAGACCTTGAGGAACGTCGGGACGGTGTCGCGCACGTACAGCGCGAGGCCGACCGGCCCGTACACGAGGAGGTCGAGCGCCCGTTCCGCCGGGTTTTGGTCGTCGCTCACGCGCCCATCCTAGGACGCGCCCGGTGACGCGATGCGAGGCGGAGGAACCCACCGCCAGCGGCCGTACGCGGCCGAGGCGACGAGCGCGAGGGCACTGGCCCAGATCACCCAGTCGCCGTAGCGGACGTAGGGCGTCTGGCCGGTCGTCGTGACCACTTCGGACGTCACCACCTCGTTCTCGAAGAGCTCGGTCGTGTGGCTCACGTCGCCGCGCGCGTCGATCCGCCCACTGATACCGGAGATCGAGGCCTGCACGACCGGCCGCCCGGTCTCCGCGGCGCGCATCTGGCCCAGCGCGATGTGCTGTTCGGAGTTGGCCGACCGACGGTACGACCGGTTGTTGGTGGTGACCACGATGATCTCGGATCCGTCCCGTACGAAGTCGCGCACGAGCGGACCGAACGCCGACTCGAAGCAGATGATCGTGCCCACCCGATGCCCGGCGACCTCGAAGAGGCTGCGCCCCTTCCCGGGCGCGTAGTCGTACGGGATCCGGTCGAGAATCCCGCCCCAGTCGAGGAAGCGCCGGAGGGGCACGTACTCCCCGAACGGCACGAGATGCTGCTTGGCGTAGGTCCCCTGGAGCTCGCCGTCGGGGTCGAAGAGGAGGTTGGTGTTGTAGTCACGCCCGTCGGGCGCGGGCAGCAGCGCGTTCACGAGCATGGCGGAGTCGTGGGCGGCGCCGATGTCGGTGATCCGCTTGCGGAGGTCCGGATCCTGCTCCGGGTTGCGGTTCAGCGACGACTCGGGGAACACGATCAGGTCGTACTTCCCCTCGATCGTGTTGGCCAGCTCGAAGTGCTGCTCAACCACGACCGCCTCGAACTCGATTGGGTCGGTGATGTCGCGGTTCTGGTCGTTGCCCTGGATGGTCGCGATCCGAAGGTGGCCGGTCTCGGTCGGTTCGTAGCGGAACCCGTGGCCGAGGCCAACGGCCACGACGACCCCCGCGAGGCCGGCAGCGGCGAACGACAGCGGCCGCCACGACCGGGTGCGGGCGTCCATGAACGCGTCGAGGAGCAGACCGTTCACTGCCACGACCAGGAACGTCACCAGCGCGATGCCACCCCAGCTCGCAAGCGACCGGGCCACGGGGAAGTCGTGGAGTGCCGCCCCCGTCTCCCCCCACGGCAAGCCACCGAACGGGAAGCGACCGCGCAGCTGCTCGAAGAGCACCCACGTCCCCGCGGTGAGCCATGGCGATCGAATCCCGAAGCGGGCCAGGCCGGCGATCAGTGCTCCCGGCGCGGCGATGTACGCCCCGCCCGCCACGGTCAACGGAAGGTACGCGACCGCGCCGAAGTACCAGATCCAGGAGAGGATCACGCCGAAGAACGCGAGCCCGAAGCAGAACCCGTACAGGGCAGCCCGTCGGGGGGTTGCGTCCCGCCACGCCCACAAGAGGGGTACCAGTGCCACCAGCGCGAGTGGGCCGAGGTCGAGTCCGGGGAACGCGGCGGAGAGGAGCAGGCCCGACCCGATCGCGGCCGAGATACGCCACCGGACCGGCGCATCCCACCGGGGCCAGTGCGGCCGCCAGTGTCTCCGGGCGCGTCGTGAGGGGGTGGGCTCGGGTCGGTCTGCCTCCGAAGGGGCAGCCGCCGCGACACGTGTGGTCATGCTGCCGGACAGGATCGCGCCGCGTGCGCTAGGCGCAGTCGCGGCACAGCATCCGTTTCTCGTCGGCGAGCTGGTTACGAGTCAGCACGAGGAAGCACGACGCGCAGAGGAACTCGCCCGGGCGCCGCGGAAGGATCTTGGCGGGTCCCTCGCCCGGCTCGTCCGTGTCGGCCTCCTCTTCCTCGACCGCCTCCTCGTCGTCCTCGAGGGTCGCGGCCGCCGTGCGCTCCTTGAGCAGTACGTCGAGCGGCTCCTCGACATCGTCGGGATGGAGCTCGTCGTCGAGCTCGACGGCGACTTCTTCCTCTTCTTCGGCGCTCTCGGTCGCCGGCGCCGCCGCCGGCGCCACGGCCGGGACCGCCACCGGCTCGGCGTCGTCGGCTACGTCGGCGGCCGCGTCGAGATCGACGATGTCGACCACAGTCTCGTCGAGGTCGGGGTCGGGGTCGTCGATCTCTTCTTCGAGCTCGTCGTCGAGGTCCTCTTCCTCCTCGAGATCGTCCTCATCGAGGTCGGGCTCCTCCTCGAGCTCGTTC
>JACDBD010000252.1 GCA_013695115.1 Actinomycetota bacterium
GTGCCTCGTCCCGCGCCGGTTGAGGCTCAGGGGGCACGTCGAGCACCGCCCTCGCGACGGTGGCCAACACGAGCTCGCTGTCCTCCTCGGTGATGTGCTCGAGGAGCACTTCGGAGCTGCCGCTGAGGCCCCGCTCACCAGGTCGGTGGCGGCGCGGGCGCGAGCCTCGGCGTCGGGGACGCGGGCGGGGGGCGTGCCGTCGGCCCGGGCTTCGCCCGGGCGGGCTTGCTCCGGCTCCCCACCCGGCACGCTTCCGCGACCCGAAGAACTCGGTCCGCGTGTCGTCGAAACCCATGCGTCCTCTACGAGCCCAAGCCGTACTCGTGGATATCGGGCGTTTCGGGGGCAACCCTGGGCCCCGGGACCGTCAGGCGCTCGGCGTCACCTCCGGCGCCCACGACGGCCGGCCGCCCTCGTAGGCGGTGATCTCCTCCTCGTGCTGGAGGGTCAGACCGATGTCGTCGAGGCCGTGCAGCAGCCGGTGGTGATGGTGATCGTCGAGGGCGAAGGGCTCGTCGAGGTCGATGGCCGGCACCGCCACCCGCCGGTCGACGACGTCGACGACGACTTCGATCGTGGGGTCGTCCTCGACCGCTCGCATGATCCGCTCGACCACGGGCTCCGGCAGCTCGACCGGGACCAGGCCCGTCTTCAGCGAGTTGTTGCGGAAGATGTCGGCGAAGCGGGATGAGATCACTGCTCGGAAGCCGTGGTCCTGGAGCGCCCACACTGCATGCTCCCGAGACGAGCCGGTTCCGAAGTTCGGCCCCGCCACAAGGACCTCGGCGCCCTCGTAGTGCTCCTGGTTGAGCACGAAGTCGGAGCTCTCCCGCCACTCCGAGAACAGGCCCTCGCCGAAGCCGGTGCGCTCGACCCGCTTGAGCCAGTCGCTGGGGATGATCTGGTCGGTGTCGACGTCAGACCGATCCAGCGGTACCGCCCGGGCGACAATCTCTCGGACAGCCTCCATCCCTATTGCCTCGCTCGCTGCGGCGCAGGGTACCTGCGCCGCGGACGCTCGCTCGGACGCCAAGTCGTCCCCGCGCACACCGGAGCTGCCGCGTTCATTGGTCGAGGTCCGCGGGAGTCGTGAAGCGGCCGGCGATCGCAGTGGCGGCGGCGACGGCGGGAGACACCAGGTGGGTTCGGCCGCCCTTACCCTGGCGGCCCTCGAAGTTGCGGTTCGAGGTTGACGCGCACCGCTCGCCCGGCGCCAGCTTGTCGGGGTTCATCGCCAGGCACATGGAGCAGCCGGACTCGCGCCACTCGAAGCCGGCGGCGGTGAAGACCCGGTCGAGGCCCTCGGCCTCGGCGTCGGCCTTCACCTTCATCGAGCCGGGCACGACGAGCGCCCGCAAGCCTTCGCGGACCCGGCGACCCCTGACCACATTGGCCGCGTCGCGGAGGTCCTCGACGCGCGCGTTGGTGCACGAGCCGATGAACACGGTGTCGACCTCGATGGCGCGCATCGGCGTGCCCGGCTTCAGGCCCATGTAGCCCAGGGCCCGGCGGGCCGACTCCTGCTGCGACCGCTCGGCGAAGCTCCCCGGGTCGGGCACCGTGTCGTCGATCGTGACGGTGTGGCTCGGGTTCGTGCCCCAGCTCACCGCCGGGCGCAGGTCGGCGGCGGCGAGCGCCACCTCCTCGTCGAAGTCGGCGTCGGGGTCGGTGACCAGAGAGCGCCAGTCGTCGAGCGCCCGCTCCCAGTCCTTCCCCTTGGGGGCGAAGGGGCGACGCTCGAGGTAGGTGAAGGTCGTGTCGTCGGGCGCCACCAACCCGGCGCGGGCGCCGGCCTCGATCGACATGTTGCACACCGTCATCCGGCCCTCCATCGACAGGGCGCGGATGGCCGAGCCCCGGTACTCGATGACGGAGCCGACCCCGCCGCCGGTGCCGATGCGGGCGATGATCGCGAGCACGACGTCTTTGGCCGTGACCCCGGCCGGGAGATCTCCCTCGACCGTCACCGCCATGGTCCCCGGCCTGGCCTGGGCGAGGGTCTGGGTCGCGAGCACGTGCTCGACCTCGCTGGTGCCGATCCCGAACGCGAGCGCCCCGAATGCGCCGTGGGTCGAGGTGTGGCTGTCGCCGCACACGATCGTCATGCCCGGCTGGCTGAGGCCCTGCTCGGGGCCGATCACGTGCACGATGCCGCGGCCCGGGTCGCCCATGCCATAGAGCCGGATCCCGAACTCCTCGCAGTTGCGGGCCAGCGCCGCCATCTGCTTCGCCGAGACCGGGTCGGGCGCCGGCCCGTCGGCCCCGGTGGTGGGGTTGTTGTGGTCGATCGTCGAGACGGTGAGGTCGGGTCGGCGTACCCCCCGCCCGTTGAGTCGCAACCCGTCGAACGCCTGGGGCGAGGTGACCTCGTGGACCAGGTGCAGGTCGACATAGAGGAGGTCGGGCTCGCCGTCGCCGCGGCGGACCACGTGGCGCCCCCAGACCTTCTCCGACAGAACGGGCATGGGGCCATTCTCGCGGGCGCCGGGCGGTCCCGGCGCACCCAATACCAGGCTGGTGACGAATCGCTCAGCCGAGAGCGAGCTCGACGATCGCCCGGGCCGCGTCCTCGTTGGCGGGGGTGACGAACGCGGTGGCGACCCGCTTCCCGTCGCGTGCGCCGAGCTCGCCGAAGGTGAGCTGCTCGTTG
>JACDBD010000277.1 GCA_013695115.1 Actinomycetota bacterium
GCCTCGCGCAGCTCCGCGGCTCGGAGCACCGGCCCGCGCGCGGCTCCGAGCGCGGTCAGCACGCGCCCCTCCGGGCTCACGAGCCGGACGAAGCGCTCCTCGGGCTCGTCGAAGGCGGTGGGCTCAGGCTCCGCCGCGGCCGACGCGGCCCGGTCGCGAAGGCCCGCGTTCACCGCCTCGTCGAGGTCGTCCCGCAGCCGCAGGTGGGTGAACAGCGCGGCGCCGACGAGCACCAGCATCATCGCGAGCGCGAAGGCGGCCGTCAGGCGGGCGCGGATCGGCAGCCGGCTCAACGGTCCCCGCCCGCGCGCAGGTCGCCGAGCCCCTGTACCGGGGCGGCCATGCGGACATCGTCCTCGGCGAACACCCGGTGCACGGTGTCGCAATCATCTGACCGCGGCATGAGAGGAGCATGAGAATCGTCTTGCCGTGGAGCCGTCGCGGCCCGCGCTTCAGCGGAACCTGACGAGCTCGAGGATCCCGTCGCTTGACCGCTCGCGCACGAGCCCGACGTCCGGGCAGTAGAGCTTCCGCTCGGATGGGGAGCTCCGCCGCCGAAGATTCGTGTCTCGCATCTCCAGGCAGCCCCTGAACCGCCCGGCGCGCGCAGTCACCGCGACGGAGAGCGCGAGCACCGTCGAGCGCTCCTGCGCGACGCCCGGGGCCCGCGTACGCCGGAAGGACTGTCCGGCGCGCGGGGCGGCGGGCATGACGAGGCCGGGTCTGGCGCTCCTGCGGCCGGCGGTCCACTGGCCGTCGTGGCCGGTGACCCTGCCGTCCTCGAGCTCGTCGACGCGCTCGCCGAGCGACCAGACGTTCCCCTCGAGATCCTGGATGTAGAAGTCGGTCGCGCGTTCGACGAGCTTGCCGTTCTCGCGCGCCTTGACGTCGACAGCGGTCGCCAGCACGCCGGCGACCCGGACCCGCTTGCCGCGCACGCGACTCTCGACGCGCACGCGGGCGTCGCCCTGCCCTCGTAGAGCATCGTTCGGACCCGCTTGAGCGGGAACAGCGGATGGTCGACCCAGCGGCGGTAGCGCTGGGCGGGAGGAGTGGCGGGCGGCGCCACCGCCGGTGGTGGGCCGGCGGCCGGCGGCGGCACCGAGAAGGGGGCGGCGACCGTCAGCGTGCTCGAGGCCGGGGGCTCCGGGCAGGTGTAGGGGCCGTAGTCGCCGTCGTCGGGACCCTCCACGGGCGTGGTCTGCGCGTAGACCTCGCTGCACAGAAGGCCGCGCTGGTCCAGGATGTGCGCCTCGCGGTTGGCCGCCTGCAGCTCGCTCGCCGTGAGCCGGTTGAACTGCGTGAGCACCAGGGTCTCGCCCTCGGGATCGTCGAGTGCGCCGATCTGCACGATCCCCCTGCCGGGCGCGTGGTACTTGACCTGGATGCCGCCGTCCGGATCCAGCGGGCTCCGCTCGTGGATGACCAGGACGTCCCGGAAGCAGCCCGCCGGGACGCACACCGACGCCCCGGACTCGACGATCCTGGCGCAGTCGAGGAACTCGATGCTGGGCACCCAGCCCTGCAGGTACTCCGGCGTGCCCACCTCGGGCTGCTCGAGCATGTGGACGCCGGGCTCCGCGTCTCCGACCCCGGCGAACCAGGTGCTCGGGGCACCCCGGAACACTCCGCCCGGGTACTCCTCGGGATACTCGCCGACGTTCCAGACGTTGCCGGTTTCGTCCTGGGCGAACATGGCGAGCTCGGTCTCGGCAAGCCTGCCGTCGGACTCGTCGACGTCCCACACGACGGCGCTCTTCACGCCGTCGACGACCTTCGTGAGGCCGGTGACGGTAAAGGTGACCCGGTGCGGGAGGGCCGACCCCGTTGCGCTCGAACGACCCTCGAAGACCCGCTGCGTGCCCGGCGCCAGCGGAAGCAGCGGATGGTCGACGCTGTGGGAGGCGGGGCCGAACTGGGCCGGCCCGTAGGCCACGGGCCGGGAGCACCCGAATCGCTCCACGGGATCCGTCGTCGCCGCCCCGCCCTGCCCGATCGCCTCCTGGGTCCCGGCCGCGACGAGGACGAGCAGGACCACGGACACGGCCGCCGGTCGCGCAAGCCTCATGATCTCGCCGGAGGAGATCTTCATGTCCGCAACGTCACGTTCGTGGGAGCCGCCTCCATCGGCGTGACGTCGCCGGCCTCGGGC
>JACDBD010000279.1 GCA_013695115.1 Actinomycetota bacterium
GCCCGAGGCCGCGGTTGGCGACGAGCAGCGCGCCGCCGACTTCGGGAAGGCGCTCGCCGTGCTCGACCCGCACGCGCACGGCGCCGCGAACCGGCGCCGCCAACAGATCCATAAGCTGGGGATCGCCGCCGAACGGGTCGATCGGGTAGCGCCCGCCGAGACGGCGCCGCGCGACCGCGAGGAGCGACTCGGCCCCGTGCACCCGGTCGGCGTCGATGCCGTGATCGCCGACGGCGGTGTCGGCGACCGCCACCGGGACGCCGGTCACGCGACCTCCTCGCGCGAAACGGTGAGCGGCGTGACCGTGGCCCACTCGAAGAGCTCGGCGAGCACGTCCTGGGTCGGACGGAGGTCGGACAGGCCGAGCGCGTCGATCGCGCGGCTCCCGTCACCGGCACGGCCGTGGCGCATGAGCTCGAGCACATGCTCGGGCACCGGCGCGCCGGCGATCTCCGCCACCCGCCGGGCGACCTCCCACGCCGGTCCGGTCACAGGAATGGGCACCCGTCCTCCCAGCCGGACCGCCTGCCACGGGCTCGCCGCGCCCGGACCGACCACGTTGACGGGCCCGTCGTACCCGCGGACCAGCGCTTCGACAAACGCCTGGGCCGCGTCCATCTGGTGGAGCACGCTGAAGCCGGGGTCGGCGAAGGCGGGGACGGGGACCGCCGGCAACCGCAACATCCGCCCGAGCGGACTCGGGACGTGTGAACCGACAACCGGTGCGAGCCGCAGGGCCGCGACCGGGACGTCGTGGTGGCGGCCCAGGGCGACCGCGGCCGTCTCGACGTCGAGGCAGCTGCGGCCGTACGCGGAGGTCGGCGCGGGAGTGGCGTCCTCCGCCGGCACGAGCGGCCGCCCGCGACCCCGTCCGTACACCTCGAGACCGCTGCGCACGACGACGCGCTCGAGCTTGCCGGTCCGGGTCGCCGCGCCGAGCACGGCGGTGGTGCACGCCTCGGTCAGCTCGCGGGCGTCACGGGGCCCGACCCGCGAGTCGGGCTCGTAGACGCCGTAGTGCGCGACCGCGCTCGGGGCGAAGTCGGTCACGAAGTCGACCAGCCGGTCCCGGTCACGCTGGTCGATACGGGTGAACTCGCTGCGCCGCAACCGCCGGCGCGGTGGATCGATGTCGGTTCCGACGATCTCGGCGACGTCGTCGCGCGCCTCGAGCAGCTGGGCCAGGCGCGTGCCCAACTCGCCGCCGAGACCGGTGATCAGGACACGCATCACAAAGACGCTAATCCGCCTCCGGGCGGAGGTGAGGAAACAAGATGACCTCGCGGATCGCGCTGACGCCGGCCAGCAACATCGCGAGGCGGTCGATACCGATCCCGAGGCCGCCGCACGGCGGCAGTCCGTACTCGAGGGCGCGGATGTAGTCATGGTCGAAGCCATGGGCCTCGACGTCTCCCTTGGCGGCCAGCTCGGCCTGGGCCTCGAATCGCTCGCGCTGATCGACGGGATCGTTGAGCTCGCTGAACGCGTTGCCCAGCTCGAATCCGCGCACGACCGGCTCGAACCGCTCGACGAGCGTCGGGTCGTCGCGATGCACCCGGGCGAGGGGCGAAACGTCCCGTGGGTAGTCGAGCACGAACACCGGGCCGACGAGCTTCGACTCGGTCGTCTTCTCGTAGATCTCCATGACGAGCTTGCCGGGATCCCAGCCTCGTTCGCGGGGGACTTCGAGGTCGTCGCAGACGCGCTCGAGCTTCTCGATCGGCATCCCCGGGTGCACCTCGGCACCGGCGTGCTCGCGGATGAGGTCGAGCATCGTGCGTCGCTCCCACGGCGGGGTGAGATCGATGCGTTGCCCATCGGTCTCCACGACGGTTCCGCCGATCGACTCGCGGGCGGCGTAGGCGACCATTTCCTCGGTGATGGTCATCATCTCGGTGTAGTCCACGAACGCCTCGTAGAGCTCGAGCATCGTGAACTCGGGCTGCCAGCGCCAGCCCAGCCCTTCGTTGCGGAACACCCGGCCGATCTCGAACACCTTCTCGAACCCACCGACGAGCAGACGCTTCAACGGCAGCTCGAGCGCGATGCGCAGATAGAGGTCGATGTCGAGGGCGTTGTGGTGGGTCACGAACGGCTCCGCCGCCGCCCCACCGGGGACGGCGTGCAGCACGGGCGTCTCGACCTCGACGAACCCGCGCTCGGTCAGGAAACGGCGGATGGCAGCGACGGCAGCGAAGCGGATGTCGAACACACGGCGGGCGTCGTCGTTGGCGATGAGGTCGACGTACCGCTGACGGAAGCGGGTGTCGACATCGGCGAGCCCGTGCCACTTGTCGGGAAGCGGCCGGAGGGCTTTGGAGAGGAGCGTGAACGCGGTGACCTTGACCGACAGCTCGCCCCGCTTGGTCTTCATGGGCGCGCCTTCGACGCCGACCCAGTCACCCAGGTCGAGCTGGTCGAACTCGTTGTGCCCCGCCTCACCCAGGCCGTCGTCCGACACGAAGAGCTGGACGCTGCCGGTTCCGTCGCGCATGGTGGCGAACGTGAGCTTTCCCTGCCGGCGGATCAGCATGAGCCGGCCGGCTACCCGCTCGGGCGCGTCGAGCTCCTGGCCGGCTTCGAGCTGAGCGTCGTAGCGGTCGCGGATCTCGGCCACGGTGAGTGTGCGGTCGAAGCGCACCGGGTAGGGGTCGACGCCGCGCGCACGGAGCGCCTCGACCTTGGCCAGCCGCTGCGCCCGCTGGTCGGCGGGCGGCTCCGCCGCGCTCATTGATTCCGCTCGAAGACGATGCGGAGGCCGTGGAGGGTGAGCCAGGGCTCGTGGTGCTGGATCGTGCGCGAGAACTGCATGATCAGCTCGGCCTGCCCCCCAGTGGTGACGACGGTGCACTCTCCCAGCTCGGACTTGAACCGGTCGACCACCGCGTCGACCTGCCCGGAGAAGCCGTAGATCGCGCCCGACTGGAGCGACTCCATCGTCGACTTGCCGATCACGTTCTTGGGCGGCACCAGCTCGACCCGGCGCAGCAACGCCGCCCGGGCGAACAGAGCGTCCATCGCGATCTCGATGCCGGGGAAGATCGCGCCTCCGAGGTACTCGCCCTTCTCGCTGATCGCGTCGACGGTGTTGGCGGTGCCGAAGTCGACGACGATCGACGGGCCGCCGTAGAGGTCGTAGGCGCCGACCGCGTTGGCGATGCGGTCGGGACCGACCTCCTTCGGATTGTCGTAGAGAATCGGCATGCCCGTACGGGTGCCGGGCTCGAGCACGAGCGGCTCGAAGCCGAAGTAGCGCTCGGTCATCTCGCGTAGCGCGGCGGTAACCGGCGGGACGCCCGACGCGATCGCCACGCCCGAGATCTGGGATTCGAACGAGAACCCGTGGAAGCCGAGGAACTGCTGGATCATGAGCGCGAGCTCGTCGGAGGTGCGCTCCGCCAGCGACGCGATGCGCCAATGGTCGGCGAGGTCCTTGTCGTCGTACAGCCCGATCACGGTCTGGGTGTTGCCGGCATCGATCGCAAGCAGCATGGGTCAGGTACCTGCCATCCCCTGACGAGGGGGCCGGGTCCCCCGGCCCCCGCATCGCCAGGATTGTGCGGGAGCGGCGAGCGAAGCGAGCGCGACCATTAGAGGAGGTCCAGGGCGATGTCGAGGACGGGCGCGGAGTGGGTGATCGCGCCGACGGAGACGAAGTCGGCGCCGGCCTCGGCGTAGGCGCGGACGGTCTCGAGGGTCACGCCCCCGGACACCTCGACCGGGAGCGCGCCGCCCAGCACCGCCACCGCCTCGGTGACCTCGGCCGGCGTCATGTTGTCGAGCAGCACCAGGTCGGGGCCGACCGCCTTGGCCTCGGCCACCTGGTCGAGCGAGTCGCACTCGACCTCGACCACACGGCCGGGCCAGCGGGCCCGGGCCTGTTCGACCGCGTCGCGCACCGGAAGGTGGGCCAGGTGGTTGTCCTTGATGAGCACGGCGTCGGACAGGGACTCGCGGTGGTTGAACCCGCCACCGGCGCGTACCGCCGCCTTCTCGAGCGCGCGCAGACCCGGGAGGGTCTTGCGGGTGTCACGGATGCGGGCACTGGTACCGGCCACCGCGTCGACGAACCGTCGGGTCAGGCTGGCGACTCCCGAGCAATGGGTGAGCAGGTTGAGGGCGGTGCGCTCGGCGACCAGGAGTGAGCGCGCGAGCCCCTCGACCCGGCCGAGCTCGGCACCGTCGTCGACGGTCGCGCCGTCGGTCACCGACCAGGTGACACAGACGGTCGGATCGACCTGGGCGAAGGTCTCGGTGGCGGCGGCCGTTCCGGCGATCACGCCGCCGGCGCGGGCTACGAAGCGGGCGGGCCCGGGCGCGTTCTCGGGCACCACCGCGATCGACGTGAGGTCTCCGAGC
>JACDBD010000281.1 GCA_013695115.1 Actinomycetota bacterium
CAACGACCCCGGCCCGGCCACCGCCCCGCCCTCGACCGATGTCCCCGAAGAGTCGAGGCGGCCGTGCCGCGAGCCGCTGAACCCGCTCGACCCCCTCCGGCTCTGGATCGGCGGCGACTCGCTCGCGGGCTCCCTGGGGCCGTCGCTGGGCAAGCTCACCGGAGACACCGGCGTGGTGCAGCCGGTCTACCTCTCGAAGGTGTCGAGCGGGCTGAGCTCACCCGACTTCTGGGACTGGCCCGAGAAGGCGGGCGAGGAGATGTTCAAGGTCGACCCCGAGGTCGTGGCGTTCATCATCGGCGCCAACGACAGCGGCGTGGTCCAAGAGGACACGGCCAAGTGGCGGCCGCAGTACGAGCAAGCGGTCGAGCAGATGATGACGCTGCTTAGCGGCGACAACCGCACCGTCTACTGGGTCGGCGCGCCCATCTTCAACGACCGCCGGTCGGAGAAGCTCGGCGAGGTCAACCAGGTGTTCAAGGACGTGGCCACCCGCCATCCCCAGGTCGTCTACGTGGACGCGTACGCATTGTTCTCGACGTCCGACGGCCGGTACACCCCGTTCATCGAGGCCAAGGACGGCGGGACGATTCGCGCTCGGGCCGACGACGGCGTGCACTTCACTCCCGAAGGCGGCGACCACCTCGCCCGGGCCATCGTCGCCCAGCTCGAGCCCCAGTGCTCGCTCCTGGCGCAGGCGGTGCCGGGTATGCCCAAGAAGACCATCGAGACCGAGGGCAGCACCAAGGTGCCGGGCACGTCGCGCGAGGACGACGAGACGACCGTGACGACGAGGACCGTGACGACGAGTAGGCCCTCGACCAGCACCACCTCGGCGCCGACGACGACGGCCCCACCGCCAACCGACCCGCCGGCCACAGCGCCGACAACGATCCTGCCACCGCTCACCTCGTAGGCTGCGGCGTCATGCCCGAGCACCTCACCGCCGCGGCGGCGGCGGTGGACGCCGTCGCCGACATCGTCACAACCGCGACCCAACATCTGGCGGCGGCGTCGAGTGAAGGCGGGCGCATCTCGGTCGAGAAGCTCGATCAGCACCAGGTCGTGGCCTACGACCTGGCCCATGCCGCCAGCGCGGTCGAGGGCTGCCGCGTCATGCTCGACTACGCCGGGCACGGCGAGCTCGAGTCGATGGTGGCCCGGGCGTTCATCGCCGACGCCATCGCCGACGTGGCGACGCGCGTCATCGCCCGCGACGAGCTCTGGGGCGTCGACCTGGCGACGCTCGCGCCGGGGCGGCCGTTCGTCGCCGCCCACCGTTCCCCCGGGTTCCTCGAGGAGCTCGCCGAGCAGCTACCGCGGCACGGCACCGGCCCCACCCACCTCTCCGACGACTTCGACCTCGTGCGCGAGACCTTCCATCGCTTCGCCGAGGAGAAGGTGCGCCCGGTCGCCGAGCACGTCCACCGCACCAACGCCGACATCCCCGAGGACGTCATCGCGGGCCTGGCCGAGATCGGGGGCTTCGGGCTCTCGGTCCCCGAGGAGTACGGCGGGTTCGCCAGCGGCGGCGAGCACGACTACTTGGGCATGGTGGTCGCGACCGAGGAACTGTCGTGGGGCTCGCTGGGAGTGGGCGGCTCGCTCATCACCCGGCCCGAGATCCTCACCCGCGCCATCGTGAAGGGCGGCACCGAGGAGCAGAAGCGGCGCTGGCTCCCCCGCATCGCCAGTGGTGAGCTGATGGTCGGCGTGATGGTGACCGAGCCCGACTACGGCTCCGACGTCGCCGGCATCAAGACCACGGCGACGCCGACGGACGACGGCAGCGCCTACCGCATCAACGGCGTCAAGACGTGGGCGACGTTCGCGGGCCGGGCCGACGTGCTCATGCTGCTGGCCCGCACCGACCCCGACCGCAAGGCCGGCCACCGGGGGCTGTCGCTGTTCGTGGTGGAGAAGGAGTCGGCCGCCGGTCACTCGTTCGCCTTCACTCAGGATGCTGGCACGCAGGACGGCGGTGGGAAGATCGAGGGGCGCGCCATCGACACGATCGGCTACCGGGGCATGCACTCCTACGAGGTCGCGTTCGACGACTGGCTGGTGCCGGCGGCGAACCTCGTGGGTGAGGACGGAGGGCTGGGCAAGGGCTTCTACCTCCAGATGGAGGGGTTCGAGAACGGCCGCCTCCAGACCGCGGCGCGGGCCGTCGGTCTCATGCAGGCCGCGTTCGAGGCCGGGCTCACCTACGCCCAGGAGCGCAAGGTCGGCGGGGCCGGCGATCTCGTCGGCAAGCCGGTCTTCGACTACCAGCTGAGCCGGGCCAAGCTCGCCCGCATGGCCGCGCTCATTCAGGCGGGACGCCAGTTCTCGTACAACGTCGCCCGCCGGATGGCGAAGGGCGAGGGCGCGCTCCCGGCGGCGATGGTCAAGGCGTACGTGTGCCGTGCCGCCGAGTGGGTG
>JACDBD010000331.1 GCA_013695115.1 Actinomycetota bacterium
GGTACCAACCGCAGGTGGGGCACACGACGTGCGGGAGCTTGGCCCCGCCGCAGTTGGTGCAGATCGAGCGGGGCGGCGCGTCGAGCCGCCAGTTGGCGGCCCGCCGGCTGCGGGTCTTCGCTCGCGGGGTCTTGCGCTTCGGGACAGCCATCCGAACTCCTACTGCTTGAGGTCGAGTTGTGAGAGCGGGGCCCAGCGGGGGTCGGGCGGCGGAGGCTCGGCGCGCGAGTCGGCGGGGTCGACGCACGGCGGCGCGCCGGTGTCGGAGCAGACGGGCGCGAGCGGGAGCTCGAGGATGACGTTGTCGCGCACGAGCTGCTCGAGGTCGATCTCATGCTCCTCGATCGGGTACGTGTCGCCCTCGAGCGGCTCCGGCTCGAACAGCTCGTTCACCCCCAGCGAGAGCGGCTGCTCGAGCGGGTCGAGGCAGACGCTGCAGTCGGCCCGCCAGCGGGTCGCCAGCGTCCCCCGCACGACGATCCCGTCGGAGATCCGCTCGAGCACGAGGTCGAGAGCGACGGGCTCGTCGTCGCCGACCCGGGCGGCGGTGGCTACGAGCCCCTCGACCGTCGCCGACAGCGCGACCTCGCGGCGGGTGGTCCGGTGGGCGAGGAGATCGGCGACGTCGATGCGCAATGCGGTCATGTCAGGCCCTCGAGGGCGCTGCGCCCGTCCATCCCCGGGAGGGCCAATGCCGGGTGGTCGGGGCGCTGGAAGCGGTCAGGATAGCAGGCCAGCCTGCGTTTCCAGGATCTGCCAGAAGGCTGAGGAAACGGCTACGAGTCGTCCTGGTCGAAGAACGCGGGATCGAACTCCTCGAGCTCCTCGTCGTCCTCGCCTTCGGCCGGCTCGGCGTTCACGACCACCTGGAGTCGCTCGCGACCCTTCTCGACCGCCTGCATGGTCCGCTCGAGCACGACCTCGAACGAGGCCAGCTTCTGGTCGACGTAGTCCTCGGCCTCGTGGCGGAGCTGGCGGGCGGCGGCTTCGGCGTCGTCCATCACGGTCTGGGCGACCCGGCGCGCTTCCCGCACGACCTCGGAGCGCTCGACCATTCGCTCGGCGCGCACCCGCCCCGCCTCGATGATGTCGTCGGCCTCCCGCCGGGCCTGGGCGAGGAACTCGTCCCGCTCCTTGAGTAGCCAGCGGGCGTGCCGGAGCTCCTGGGGCATGGTCGCCATCGCCTCTTCGAGAAGCTCCAGCACCTCCTCCCGGTTCACCATGACCGACGCCGACATCGGCATCGACCGGCCCGTCTCCACCAGCTCCTTGAGCCGGAGCAGGAGCGTCTCGACGTCGTACGCCGCCTGATCGCTCATCGACGCCGGGTCACGCATCGCCGGCGAAACGCTCCGCCAGCCGCTTGGCCACGAGCGGCGGCACCATGCTCGAGACGTCGCCGCCGAAGCGCGCGACCTCGCGGACGAGGCTGGAGGAGAGGAAGGAGTGTTGGGGGCTGGTGGAGATGAAGAAGGTGTCGATGCCGGACAGCCGCTGGTTCATCTGGGCCATCTGGAGCTCGTAGTCGAAGTCGGAGACCGCCCGCAGGCCCTTCACGATCGCCTCGGCGCCGTGCTCCTTGGCGAAGTCGACCAGCAGGCCCTTGAAGAACTCGATTTCGATGTTGTGGAGGTGGGCGGTGACCTCCCGCAGCATCTCCTGGCGCTCCTCCAGGGAGAACAGCGACTGGGACTTCTGGGGGTTGCGGATCACGGCCACGATCACGTGCTCGAAATGCCGGGACGTCCGCTCGATGATGTCGAGGTGACCGTGGGTGACGGGATCGAAGGAGCCCGGGCAGAGCGCGGTGGCCACGCGGCTGTCTCCTCTTGTTAGGCGGTCGGCTCTCCGGCGGTCGCGACGCTCAGGAGCGTATCCCCGTAGGCGCGCTCCCAGGTGATTGCCCACGCCGCCGGGAACGTCGGCGGGTCGCCGCCCGCCCCCCGCTCCACTACGACGGTTGCGCCCGGAGCCAGCCAGCCCGGGGCGGCGAGCTGCCCGAGCACCGCGGTGATCGCCGCCGCCGGCGTGTCGTAGGGGGGGTCGAGGAATACGAGGGTGAACGGCGCCGCCGGGGGCGGGGCGCCGCCGAGGAAGCGCCCGACGTCGAGGCGTCGCACCCCGGCCCGGTCACCGAACCCGGTGGCTTCGAGGTTCCGTTCGATCGCCGCCACTGCGTCCGGGTCCCGTTCCACGAGCAGCGCGCCGGCCGCGCCACGGGAGAGGGCCTCGATCGCGAGCGCACCACTGCCGGCGTAGAGGTCGAGGAGGGAGGCGGCGCGCAGGCGATCGTCACCGAGAGCGGCGAAGAGCGACTCCTTGACGCGGTCGGTCGTGGGGCGCGCCGTCGTGCCGGCCGGCGCGGTCAGCCGGCGCCCACCCGCCGTCCCCGCGATGACTCGGAGCCGTGGTCGAGCCACCGGTCACGGTGTTTTCAGGTACTGGTCGAGCCAGCCCACGAGGGTGTAGCCGACGCGCCGCGCTTCCGCCGCTCCCGGTCCGTGACCGCCGGCGTACCAGAGCACTGTCTTGGGATCGAGGGCGGCGTCGTAGAGGGCCTGCCCGGTCGCGGGCGGAACGACATCGTCGGCGTCGCCGTGCACCATCAGCACCGGCCGGGGCGCGATCCGTCCGATCCACCTGCTCGGGTCGAGCGGGTCGATTGCGGCAACGACCGCGTCGAGCGACACCTGGTTCCCGTACTGGTAGAAGATCCCCACGACGCCGGCGTGTCCGGTCGTGAACCACAGCCGCCAGTCCGCCCCGCTGAACAGCAGCACCGGCGCCTGCACGCGCTCGTCGACACCGGCCAGGGCCGCGCCCATGAAGCCGCCCATGCTCGTGCCGACGAGGCCCAACCTGCCGGGGATGCAGTCGGGCCGCTGGGCGAGGTAGTCGAGCGCGCGCCGGAGGTCGACGACGGTCCCCTGGAAGAGCTCGCGCACCCGACCCGGGTAGCGCTGGAGCTCGTGGAACTGCTCCGGCGTCCCCCGGTCGCCGTGGAACCGGGCGTCGATGGTGAACATGGCGTAGCCCGCGGGCACGACGAGGTCGCGGAGCCCGATCGACGAGCCCTTGTTCGACGTGACACCGTGGGCGGCGAGCACGCACGGGAACGGTCCCGGCACCGACGGCGTGTACAGGAGGCCCGGCACCGTGCCGTCATACGTCTGGTACGTCACTGCGGTCGTGGCGTACCTCGGGGTGCTCTCGAGGTGCTTCTCGGTGGGGTTGAGCGGTGCGGTCGCGTCGTAGGCGAACGGGTCGTCCTCCGTGGCGAGCGGCGGGAGCGAGGGTGACCCGGCGTAGACGGTTCGGGGCGCGACCGTCGGGGCTGCGTAAGCGGCCCGCCCCCGCAACGGGCGGCTGCGTTCCTGACCCTCACTGTTTGAGCACGCGGCGAAAATCGCCGCGATGAGGAGGATGGCCGCAGTCCCCCGAGCCCGGACCATCGGCGCAGCCTAGGTGGCTGGAGAAAAAGTGCTGACGCGTGTGAGCGAGCACAACATGTCGCGGTGCCTGATCGCTGCGGTGTACTCCATGTTGTGTCTCCGATC
>JACDBD010000349.1 GCA_013695115.1 Actinomycetota bacterium
CCGGTGGCGCCGGTGCCCGACGTGCCGGAGCCGTCGCCGGCGGCGCGGGTCCTCCGGTTCGGCGAAGGCGCGCTGGCCACCCCGGCCAACGCGATCACGGTGGCCCGGCTGCTGTTGGCCATCCCGACGTTGGTGCTCATCGAGGACCGGGGCGCGTCCTGGCTCACGGTCAGCCTGTGGTTCGTGCTGTCTTGCACCGACGGGGTCGACGGTTGGGTAGCGCGTCGAGACGGGACCACCCGGTCGGGGGCGTTCCTCGACCCACTGGCCGACAAGTTCCTCTGCGTCGGGGGGTTCGTCGCGCTGGCCTCTCGCAACTCGGTGAGCTTCCTTCCCGTCCTGCTCATCGCCGGGCGCGAGGTCGCGATCTCGGCGTACCGCACCGCGGCGGGGCGGCGCGGGATCTCCCTTCCGGCTCGCCAGCTGGGGAAGTGGAAGACGGTCGTCCAGCTCGTCGCGGTCGGCATCGTGATTCTGCCCCCGATCCGCGAGCAGTGGGTCCACGACACCGCGGTGTGGGTCGCGGTCGCGTTCACGCTCCTGTCGGCGCTCGACATCGTGCTCCGAGGCACGCGGGCGACGCCCGCGCCGGGATCGGCGCCCGACCCCGCCTCCGGATGAGGTGCGACGTCCTCGCGGTCGGGACCGAGCTGCTCCTCGGCCAGATCGTCGACACCAACAGCGCCTGGATCGGCGAGCAGCTCGCCGGTGCCGGCATCGACACGTTCGAGCACCGCAAGGTGGGCGACAACCTCGGGCGGATGGTCAAGGCCCTGAACGAGCTGCTCGAGGAGGCTGACGCAGTCGTCGTGTGCGGCGGGCTCGGCCCCACCCCCGACGACGTCACCCGCGAGGCGATCGCCGAGGTCATGGGGGTGGAGCTCGAGCGGCGGGAGGACCTCGTCGAGTGGGTGTCGACGCTGTTCACGTCGCGGGGGCGGGACATGCCCGCCAACAACCTCCGCCAGTGCGACATCCCCGTCGGCGCCGAGCCGATCTCCAACTCCATCGGCACCGCCCCCGGCATTCGAGCCCCGATCGGGGACGAGGTCGTCTACGCGGTGCCGGGCGTCCCCTACGAGATGCAGTTGATGATGCGCGAGCACGTCCTGCCCGACCTCCTCCGCCGAGCGGGTCAGCAGGCCGCGATCGTCTCGCGGACGCTCAAGACGTGGGGCACGTCGGAGTCGGGGCTGGCCGAGATGATCGCCGATCGCGTCGACGCCCAGACGAACCCGACGATCGCGTTCCTCGCCCGCGGCATCGAGGGCCTGTCGGTGCGGCTGACGGCCAAGGCCGCGACCCCCGAGGAGGCGTGGGCGCTCATCGAGCCGGAGGAGCGGATCCTGCGGGAGCGGCTCGGCGACCTCGTGTTCGGAGTCGACGACGAGACCATGGAGTCGGTCGTGCTCGACCTCCTGCGCAAGCGCGGGATGACGCTGGGCGTGGCCGAGTCGATCACCGGAGGCCTGGTCGCGGCTCGGCTGGTCAACACGCCGGGCACGAGCGAGGTGCTGCGGGGCGGGATCGTCGCCTACATGACCGACGTCAAGCGATCGGTGCTCGGCATCGAAGCCGAGCTGGTCGTGAGCGAGGAGTGCGCCCGCGAGATGGCGAGCGCGGGCCGGCGGCTCCTCGAGGCCGACGTCGGGATCGCGGTCACCGGGGTCGCCGGTCCCGAGGAGCAGGACGGTCAGCCGCCGGGAACGGTGTTCTTCGGAATGGCGGTGGGCGACGAGCCTGCCGAGGCCGTCGGCACCCACCTGCCCGGGCAGCGGGAGATGGTTCGCCAGTTCGCGACCATCTCGCTGCTGAACCTGCTGCGCCTCAAACTCTCGTCTTTGGAGTGAGCCGCGCGTTCATCGCCGTCGTGCCGCCGGACGACGTGCTCGACGCGGTCGGCAACGTGTTGGGACGCCTCGAGGTCCCGGGAGCCCGGATCACCCGTCGGGACCAGTGGCACCTGACGCTCCAGTTCCTCGGCAACCGCGCCGACCTCGACCCGGTCGCGGGCGCGCTCAGCGGGCTGGCCGGCCGCCCGGGTGCCGTGCGGCTGGGCGACTTCGGCGGGTTCCCCCGCGAGCGGCGGGCCCGGGTGCTGTGGCTCGGCGTGGTCGAGGGCGGCAAGTTCCTCGCCCAGCTCGTCGCCGCGGTCGGGGCGCTCCTCGAACCGCTCGGCTACCCGCCCGAGGACCGCGAGTACCAGCCGCACCTGACGCTGGCCCGGTGGAAGTCGCCCGCCGACCTGCGGGCGGCCGTGGAGGCGCTCGAGACAGGGCCGGTGGGCCCGACCTGGACCGTCGGGGAGGTGGTCCTGTTCGAGAGCTTCACGAAGCCGACCGGCGCCGAGCACGTCGAACGGGCCCGTTTCCGGCTCGGCTGAGGCATCTGCCTCGGGGTCCTTGCATCGAACGGGTGTTCGACCTAGAGTGACACGCGTGTAGTTCTCCGGGGTCGCAGGGGCCTCGGCATAACTGTCACACCCCCGTCGTAGGTTCGACGTACGAGCGCTTCCCCCGACCAGATCGGGAACTTGCAGGAGGAACCAATGGACGACCGCGAGAAGTCCCTCGAGATGACCGTCGGGCAGATCATGAAGCAGTTCGGCCAGGGCTCGATCATGCGGCTGGGGGAGCGCGGCAACGTCGGCGTGGCGGCCATTCCCACCGGCGCGCTGGCGCTCGACCTCGCCCTCGGCATCGGGGGCCTGCCCCGGGGCCGGGTGGTCGAGATCTTCGGGCCCGAGGCGTCGGGGAAGTCCACCCTCGCCATGCACGTCGTCGCCGAGGCCCAGCGCAACGGCGGCGTGTGCGCCTACGTCGACGCCGAGCACGCCATGGACCCGGTGTACGCCGCCGCCATCGGCGTCAACGTCGACGAGCTCTACATCTCCCAGCCCGATACCGGAGAGCAGGGGCTCGAGATCGCCGACATGCTCATCCGCTCGGGCGCGCTCGACGTGGTCGTGATCGACTCGGTGGCCGCGCTCGTGCCCCGGGCCGAGATCGAGGGCGAGATGGGCGACCACCACGTCGGGCTCCAGGCCCGGCTCATGAGCCAGGCGCTGCGCAAGCTCACCGCCAACCTCAACCGCTCCCGCACGATCTGCATCTTCATCAACCAGCTGCGCGAGAAGATCGGCGTGATGTTCGGTTCGCCCGAGACGACGCCGGGTGGGCGGGCGCTGAAGTTCTACTCGTCGGTCCGGCTCGACATCCGGAGGGTGGAGGCGATCAAGGACGGCGTGGAGGTCATCGGTAACCGCACCCGGGTCAAGGTGGTGAAGAACAAGGTCGCGCCGCCGTTCCGGCAGGCCGAGTTCGACATCATGTACGGCAAGGGCATCAGTCGTGAGGGCTCGCTGCTCGACGTCGGCGTCGACCTCGGCATCGTGAAGAAGTCGGGGGCGTGGTTCACCTACGAGGGTGAGCAGCTCGGTCAGGGCCGCGAGAACGCCAAGCAGTTCTTCACCGAGAACCTCGACCTCATGATCGAGATCAGCGACAAGATCCGGACCGCGGTCGGCATCGAGGAACCGAGCGAGACCGTCGACCCGCCGCCGGTGGACGGGCCGGTGGACGCGAAGGCCGAGATCGATCTCACCGACGAGGAGGTCCCGGCGAAGCCGGCCAAGAACGGCCGCTCGACCAGCAAGGCAAGCAAGGCGAAGGCGTCGGCTGCGGAGACCGAGATCCTCGAGATCGAGGGCTGAGAGAGCACGGCACCCGCCCCCACCGGCGCCCGGCCCCCTCATCCCCCCTGCGCTCCGGGGGGCCGGG
>JACDBD010000356.1 GCA_013695115.1 Actinomycetota bacterium
AAGAAGGCAAGCGGCTGGCGCACGCCCTGGGCGAGTGCAAGGCCGTGATTCTGCGGAACCACGGGCTACTCACCGTGGGGCAGTCGGTCGACGAGGCCGCGTTCTGGTTCATCACCATGGAGCGGTCGTGCCAGGCGCAGCTGCTGGCGTCGGCGGCCGGGAACCCGGTGATGATCGACCCCGACATGGCTCGGCTGACCGCGGGCCAGGTCGGCGGCCACGCCGCCGGCAACTTCGGCTTCCAGCCGCTCTACCAGAAGATCGTCCGGGAGCAACCCGACCTGCTCGAGTAGCGCTACTGCTTGGTCTTGAGCCACTCGATGGTGCCGTCGAGGAACTGCCCGGTGTCGGGGAACTTGCCCGCGACGACGTCGGCGAACCACTCGGGCACGTAGATCTCGAACGTCCCGTTCTCGAGCTGATCGAGCACGGGAGCGACGATCGCCTCCACCGGGAGCGCCTCCACATCGTCGGCGATGGGGGCGTCGTTGTCGGGCAGGTGGAACAGGTCGGTGTCGACGATCCCCGGGTTCACCACGTGGACCCGGACGCCGGTGTCGTGCAGGTCGACCTGCATCGACTCCGACCACGCCGTCAGCGCCGCCTTCGTCGGCGCGTACGCGGCCTCACTGGGTGGGCTCAGCCGCGCCGCCACCGACGAGATGTTCACGACCCGACCCGACCGCTCGATCAGCCCGGGCAGCAACGCGAGCGTCAGCCGCACCGGCGACAGATAGTTGATCGTCATCACCGCGTCGACGACCTCGGGCGTCAGGTCGGTCACCCGTCGCCGCTTGGGGATGCCGGCGTTGTTCACCAGCACGTCCACGCCGCCCAGCTCGTCCTCGACGCGCCGAGCGAACGACCCGACGCCCGGGAGGTCGGCGAGATCGACGGTCCAGGATCGCGACGACGGCGACCGCTCCTTCACGCGATCCAGAACCTCTGCCAACCGGTCCTCGCGCCGCGCGCAGATCCCCACCGTCGCGCCGCGCGCGGCGAACCCTTCGGCGAGCGCGGCGCCGATTCCCGACGACGCGCCGGTGACGAGCACGTTCTTCCCGGCGACCGAATAGCCCATGAGTGCGGCCGACGATAGCCTCGCCCGCCGTGCCGCTGGACCCGTCGTCCGTGCTCCTCACTGACCGGGTCGCGATCGTGACGGGCGCGGCGGTCGGAATCGGCGAGGCGGTCGCGACCACGCTGGCGCGCTTCGGCGCCGATGTCGCCATCTGCGACCGCGACGTCCCCAACCTCGACAGCACCGCGAACGCGATCGAGGCCACCGGCCGGCGGGTGGTCGCGGGGGAGCTGGACGTGCGCGACGGCGAGCAGGTCACTGCTTTCCTCGACGTCGTGCGCGAGCAACTCGGCCACGTCGACGTACTCGTCAACAATGCCGGCGGCGGCTTCTACGCCAACCTCCTCGACGTGAACGAGAAGGGCCAGGACGCCTTGGTTCGAGAGAACTTCGTCAGTGTCACCAACTTCATCCGTGGCACCGTCCCGTTGTTCCCCCCGGCGCCGCCGGGTGGCTCGATCGTCAACCTGACCTCGATCGAGGCCCACCGGGCCGCCCCCGGCTACGGCGTGTACTCGGCGATGAAGGCGGCGGTCGCCAGCCTCACCAAGACGCTGGCGCTCGAGCTGGGCGACCGGATGATCCGGGTCAACTGCATCGCCCCCGACGTCATCCCCACCCCCGGCATCGGCGGCGACGTCGAGGTCAAGACGCCGCTCCCGCGCGCCGGCACCGTCGACGACGTCGCCGCCGCGGCGGTGTTCCTCGCCGGCGACCTGTCCAGCTTCGTGACCGGTGTGACCATTCACGTCGACGGCGGCAACGTCGCCGCCGGTGGTTGGCACCGCCTCGACGACGGGAGCTTCACCACATGAAGTTCGGCATCGCCCTCGGCCGCCTGAACCCCGCCTTCTTCCTCGACGCCACGCTCGAAGCCGAGCGTCTTGGCTACGAGTCCGTATGGCTACCCGAGCACCTGATCTTCACCACCGCCATGAGCAACTCGCCCCACCCCGGCGAGGAGCACCCACCGGTCCCGCCGAGCACCCCCGTCTTCGACGCGTTCGCCTACCTCGGCTATCTCGCGGGCAAGACCGAGCGCCTGCGCCTGGGCACCCACGTGTACAACCTCGGGCTGCGCCACCCGTTCGTCGCCGCCCGCGGCGTGCAGACGATCGACATCGTCTCGGGCGGGCGGCTCGAGTTCGGCATCGGCGCCAGCTGGCTCGAGGAGGAATGGGTCGCGGCCGAGCTCGACTTCCACACCCGCGGACGCCGCGTCGACGAGGCGCTCACAATCTGCAAGCGCCTCTGGACCGAGACCGAGGTCGCGCACCACGGCGAGTTCTTCCGTTTCGACTCGGTGGCGTTCGAGCCCAAGCCGGTACAGAAGCCGTGGCCGCCGGTACTCGTCGGCGGTGAGAGCAACGCCGCCCTCAGACGGGCCGCGCGCGCCGGCGACGGGTGGATCGGCATATCCCACACGTTCGAATCGGCGGCGACATCCATCCAGCGCCTGCGTAACCTGCTGGCCGAGCACGGCCGTACTGAGGAGAACTTCCAGATCTGCCTGGGCGGCCCGGTCGAGTCACGCGACGACGTGAAGCGCTGGGAAGAGCTGGGCGTCACCCGCCTGATCGTGTCGCCATGGGCGCGCTCCAAGGAGGCGATCGACGGCATGCGGAGCTTCGCCGACC
>JACDBD010000362.1 GCA_013695115.1 Actinomycetota bacterium
GCTCAGCCCGGTGATCGCGGCCGCGGCCATGGGCTTCTCGAGCGTGTTCGTGGTGTCGAACTCGCTGCGACTCCGCCGCTTCCGCTCGCTCCGCTGACAACCGGGTCCGGCAAAAGGTCCGCGCCCGACATCGGCTCGTGTTTTGGCGCGCCGGAACCGAGGGGGCGGTCGCTAACGTGGGCTCGTGCCTCCCGAGATCACGCTGCCCGACCACCTGCGTCCGTCCGACGGGCGGTTCGGCTCGGGGCCGTCGAAGGTGCGGAACGAGGCGGTGGAGGCGCTGACAGCGGCCGCGCCGGAGTACCTCGGCACCAGCCACCGGCGCGAGACGGTCCGCTTCGTCGTGCGGCGCGCCCGCCAGGGCCTGAGCGAGCTCCTTTCCCTCCCCGACGGCTATGAGGTGCTCCTCGGCAACGGCGGAACGACCGCGTTCTGGGACGCGGCCGCGTTCGGCCTGATCGAGCGGCGCAGCCAACACCTCAGCTTCGGCGAGTTCTCCTCGAAGTTCGCCGCCGTCACTCGGGGCGCGCCCCACCTCGATGACCCCGACGTCATCGAGTCGCCCGCGGGCACGCACCCCGAACCCCGCGTCGACGCGAGCATCGACACCTACGCGCTCACCCACAACGAGACGTCGACCGGCGTCTGCATGGAGGTCCGCCGTCCCGAAGGCACCGACGGGATCGTGATTGTCGACGCCACCTCGGCGGCGGGCGGCATGCGCGTGGACCCGGGCCAGTTCGACGCCTACTACTTCGCCCCCCAGAAGTGCTTCGCCGGTGACGGCGGGCTCTGGATCGCGTGCTGTTCGGCGGCGGCCATCGAGCGCATCGCGCGCATCAGTGCCAGCGAACGGTGGCTCCCGCCCTCGCTCAGCCTGCCGATCGCCCTCGAGAACTCGCGCCTCGACCAGACCTACAACACGCCCGCGCTCGCCACGCTGTTCCTCCTCGCACACGACGTGGAGTGGATGCTCGAGCAGGGCGGGCTCGAGTGGGCGGCGTCGCGCTGCGACCGGTCGGCCGAGATCCTCTACGGGTGGGCCGAGGCGTCGAAGCACGCGACACCGTTCGTCGCCAAACCGGGGGAACGCAGCCACGTGAGCGCGACCGTCGACTTCGACGATCAGGTCGACGCCGCTGCGGTGGCGGCCACCCTTCGGGCCAACGGCATCGTCGACACCGAGCCCTACCGCAAACTCGGCCGGAACCAGCTCCGGATCGCCCTATTTCCCGCGATCGCGCCCGACGACGTCGCGACTCTCACCGGGGCGATCGACTACGTGATCGAGCGCCTCGCCCGCTGAGCGGCGCGCCGCTTCGCCCGGGCCCGCATCGCGTCGCGGTACCACTCGTCGACCTCGCGGGCGTAACGCTCGAGGTGCTGCGGCAGCCGCTCGGGGTTCCTCGCCGTGATGGCCATCGCGTGCCCCCTAATCCGTGCGTCGCACCTGCCCCATTTGTCGGCACCACCGCGTCGGAAGTTGACCCTTCATTCGGGTCCGGCGATGCTCACCGCCCCGCCCAGGGGGACGGCCGAGGGGGTCGGATGCTCTTCCTGCACGAGGTCCACCAGGTCGTGGGCGCCCGCGAAGACGAGTTCGAGGCCGCCTTCCGCGACGAGTGGATGCCCACTCTCGGCAAGGGCGACGACGCCCGACTCCTCTACTTCCTCCACCACGCCCACGGCACCGGCCGGGCCTACAACGTGGTCACGCTCACCGCCCTGCGCGACGGCGCCACCTGGGAGGAGCTGGCCCGACGGCTCCAGACCGGCGACCTCCGGGAATGGGCCGCCGTGGTCGACCGCCTCCGGCACCGGGTCACCGGCAAGCTGCTGCTCGCGGTCCCCTGGTCACCGCTCACCGACATCGACCTCGCCACCATCCCGACCAGCGGCCACCATCCGCTCACCTTGTTCATGGAGGACACCGCCTGGCCCCACGAGGCGATGCTCGATGACTACCTCGAGGCGGTGCACGCCCAGTACGCCCCGTCGCTCGCCGAGGCCCGCCACGGCGGGCGCGCCCTCCTCGACCTCCTAGCCGTGTTCCAGCCGGCGTGGGGATCGGCCGCCCGCCGCGAGGTCGTGCTGTGGCAGAAGGTGCGCGACGCCCGCGGCATCACCGCGCTCATCGGCAGCGAGATCCCGGCCGAGCACCGGGCGCCGGGGACGTGGATGCACGACGCGCTGCGCGTCCGCGACGACTGGGAGAGCAAGCTCCTGCGCACCGCCGGCTGGTCGCCCCTTTATTGACCCGGGACGCGATCGAGGCCCCCGGCTCGGGGGCTCGATCCTCGAACAGGGAGACGAGCCGACTACTTCTTCTTGTTCGGGTTCGTCTCGTTGAACTCGTCCTCGGGCTTGGGCTCACCGTTGATGTCGCCGATGCGCCCACCGAGGTCGGGGTGCTCGGAGCTGAAGAGACCCCAGCGGCTCTCCCATCCGGCCACCGGCCACATGTGGTTCATCCAGAGGTTGTCGAGCGGGATGACCTTGCCGCCTCGCTCCTCGCACTGCTCCTTGGTGGTGTTCTCGTCGCCGAGCACACCGCCACCCCCGATGCAGAGCTGGCTGTGGACGTGCCACGGGTCGTTGGGGCCGGTGAAGCCCTCCGGCGCAACCTTGGGGTCGGCGAACTGGAGGTAGCTCAGGCCCACGACCTTGCTGGTGGGTTCGGTGCCCTCGAAGAGCATGATCTCGGGCTCGTTCGGGTCGAAGCCGTTCGTGAACGCCGCGCTCTTCAGGTAGTGGGCGGCGATGCAGGGAACGTACGGGGTGACCCGGCTGTAGCCAGCGGCTTCGGCATCGGCGACCGTCGGGTACCGCTGGACGACGCCGGTTGCCACCGCGACCTCCTGCTGGTACGCAGCCCGCGTCGCGGCATCCATAGGCGTGAACGGGACCGGACCGCGCTCGCCGTGGCCGCTGTTGCCCTCGTTGGCAACGCCCGCCTGCTCGCAGGCCGACGTGCCGTCGGCCGAGACGACATTGTTGGTGTGGCCGGCCACCGA
>JACDBD010000369.1 GCA_013695115.1 Actinomycetota bacterium
CCGGCGAAGTGGTCGAGCGCGGCCCGCTGGACCACCGGGAGCAGCAGCGACTGGTGGGCGTGCTGGCCGTGGAGGTCGACCAGCGCGGCACCCCGCTCGGCGAGCTCGCCCACCGTCGCCAGGCGGCCGTCGACGTAGGCGCGGCTCCGGCCCTCGACCGGGACGGTGCGGGCCAGGATGACCTCCTGACCCGTCTCCTCGTCGACGAACCGGCCTTCGACGCGCGCCTCGGTGGCGGCGTCACGCACGCTCGACGTGTCGGCCCGTCCCCCCACGAGGAGGTCGAGCGCCTCGACCAGGAGCGTCTTTCCCGCCCCGGTCTCGCCGGTGATGGCCGTGAGCCCGGGCCCGAGCACCAGCGTCAGGTCGGCGACGATCCCGAGATCGATCACCCGCAACTCGACCAGCACCGTCTCTATTGCCTCGCTCGCTGCGGCGCAGGGTACCTGCGCCGCGGGCGCTCGCTCGGACGCCAAGTGAGCAGTTGACCGATTGGTCGTGCCGCACTCATCGATCTGCCAGGCCGAACTTGGCCTTCAGGATCTGGTGGAAGTCGCGGGGTCCGAACGTCACGATGCGAGCGGGTCGGGGGCCGCCGCTACACGTGACCGAGTCGCCGACACTCAGCTCGCCCCGCACCATTCCGTCGAGCGTCAGGACGACGCTGCGCGCGTCTTCGACCCGGAACCGCAACTCCTCCTCGGGGTCGAGCACCAACGACCGGTCGAACAGCATGTGCGGCGACACCGGCGTGAGGAGCAGGCAGCGGTGTCGGGGGGACACGATCGGGCCGCGGGCCGAGAACGAGTATGCCGTCGACCCGGTCGGTGTGGCGACGATGACGCCGTCGGCGGCATACGTCGTGAAGTAGGTGCCGTTGATGTCGACCGCGAGCCGGGCCAGGCGCCCGGTCCTCACCTTCTCGAGCACGGCCTCGTTCAACGCCCACCACCGGCCGCCCGCCGGACCGGAGGACACGACGTCGACCTCGAGCACCATGCGCTCGGCGACCTCGTAGTCGCCGCCCGCGAGACGCTCGAGGGCGTCGTCGAGGTCGTCGGGCTCGACCTCGGTGAGGTAGCCCATCTGACCGACGTTGACGCCGAGCACCGCCACCCCGTGCTCGTAGGCCATGTCGACCGCCCGCAACATCGTCCCGTCGCCGCCCAGGGTGATCACCAGGTCGAGCCCGCGGACGAATGCGTCGCCGTCTCCACCGGCGAATGGTCCGAGGCCCACCGCCTCGGCGTCGGCGGTGGGCACCCGCACGACGATCCCCCGGTCCCCGAGCCACTTCGCCGCCCGCGCCGCCAGGTCGTGCGCTTCGGGCCGGTCGCGGTGCGCGACCAGGCCGACCGACTCGAGCAGAGGCCCGGTCACGCGTCGGCCCCGTGCGCCTCGACGACCGCGGCCTCGACCGCGTCCGGCGTGAGTTCACCCGGCGGGGTCCGACGGCAGTGCACGAGGAACTCGATGTTCCCGTCCGCGCCGCGGCGCGGTGACGGCATGACCGCCTGCGGCAGGAGACCGGAGGAGGCGAGCCCGTCGACGATCTCATCGAGCACGCGGCGGTGGATCGCCGGGTCGCGAACGACACCGCCCCTGCCGACGAGGGCGCGGCCCGCCTCGAACTGGGGCTTCACCAGCAGGACGAAGTCGCCGTCGGGAATGGCGCAACCCGCCAGCGCGGGCGCGACCGTCAGCAGCGAGATGAATGACAGATCAGCCGTGACGACGTCGACCGCCCCGCCGAGGGCAGCGGGCTCGAGCGCGCGCACATTGGTGCGTTCGACCACCGTGACGCGCCGGTCCTGGCGGAGCGTCCACGCGAGCTGACCGCGCCCGACGTCCACCGAGTACACGCGCGCGGCACCTGCTTGAAGCAGGCAGTCGGTGAATCCGCCGGTGGACGCACCGGCGTCGAGCGCACGCCGACCGGTGACGTCGACGCGGAACCGGCGGAGCGCGGCGTCGAGCTTGTCGCCGCCGCGGGAGACGAACCGTGGGGGCGGTCCGGTCACCGTGATGGCCTCACCCGCGGCCACCTGGCGGGCCGGCGTCGAGGCGGGCGCACCGCCCACGAGCACTCGTCCAGCGCGGATTGCCTCGGCCGCGCCCGTCCGGCTCACGACCAGTCCCCGGCGGACCAGCTCGGCGTCGAGCCGGCGGCGCATGCGCCGCCTACGACGAGCCCGACGGCTTCTTGGCGCCGGCCTTGTCCTTGCCCGGGACCTTCTTCGCCGCGTCCTTGCCCGTCTTCTTGTCCGCCTTCCCCCCGACCTTCTCGGCTTCGCGCACCCGATCCTCGAGCCGGCTGACGTCGTCCTTCGTCGCGATGCCCAGCGTCTCGGCCTGGCGTTGGATCTCTCGCCGGAGCGCGCTGACGAGCTCCTCGGCGCGCTGGCGGCTGGTGCGCACGAAGTCGTCGACCATCGACTGCACGCGCTCCCAATCGGGTCCCTGAGCCATTTCCCCAGGGTACCCGGACCGTCTTGGCGCGGACAGGTCGGTAGGGTGGCCGAGGATGGTCATCCCGCTCCGCGACGACAACCCGACGACGCGTTTCGCGTTCGTGACGCTGTTGTTGGTCGCGGTGAACGTCGGCGTGTACTTCTTTGTCCAACCGCACGGCGGTGTAGAAGAGGCGGAGTTCACCATCGAGCGGGCCGCCATCCCCTGCGAGCTCCGCCAGGACGAGCCCCTGACGGTCGAGGAGTACCAGACCGGCGACTGTGACGCCGACTCGTTCGACAACCGCGAGTTCTTCCCCCACAAGAACGTCTGGCTGGCCGTGTTCACGTCGATGTTCCTGCACGGATCGATCCTGCACCTGGCGGGGAACATGCTGTTCCTCTGGATCTTCGGAAACAACGTGGAGGACCACTTCGGCCCGATTGTGTACGTCGTCTTCTACGCCGTCGCCGGGGTCGCGGCGATGGGTGCGCATTTCCTCGCCGATCCCGGTTCGACCATCCCGGTGATCGGCGCGTCGGGCGCGATCGCCGGCGTCATGGGCGCGTACCTCGTGCTCTGGCCCAAGGCGCGCATCCTCACGGTCGTGCCCCTCTTCCTCTTCTTCGTCGTCTACCTGCCCGCGGGCGTCGTGCTCGGGATCTGGTTCGCGATGCAGTTCCTCACCAACCCGAACGAGGGCGTCGCGTGGGTGGCGCACGTCGGCGGGTTCGCGGCCGGCGTGCTGATGGGCCTCGGGCTCAAGGCGATCCTGGGACCGCCGCGCACCGGGCTCACGAGCCCCGAACTGGAGGAGCGCTCCTAGCGCGCGGCCAGCGCGGCGGCGAGCCGAGGTGCGAGCGTCCCCAGGTCGTCGGCGACGTAGGGCGGCTCCGGGTTCGGGATCGACTCGCCGCCCGGCGGCGCGTCGCGGCCGGTGACTCCTGAGAGCACGAGCGCGAACGGCCATCCCAGCGCGTCGGCGAGGGCGCCGTCGGACGAGGGCCGGTCACCGACGACGACGCCGCTCGAACCGAGCCGGGTGCGGACCAGCTCGACCATCGGGGCCTCGGGTTTGCCTGCGACTTCGGGGGCGCGTCCCGACGCCGTCGCCACGGCCGCGGCGATCGCGCCCGAACCGGGGATCATCCCTCCCGGTACCGGATAGGTGGCGTCGAGGTTGGTGGCCACGAACCGGGCGCCGGCGCGGACGGCCGCGGACGCGCGGTCGAGCTCGTCGAAATCGAAGCCGCGGTGCAGGCCAACCACGACCGCCTGCGCCGGCGGTCGGTCAACCGGCTCCAGTCCCTCCGCTTGCAGCGCCTCGACCACACCCCGTCCGGCACACGCCAGCACCCGGGCGCTCGGCTCGAGCGACGACGCCAGGAGCGATGCGGCCGCCAGCGCGCTCGTGATCACGTCCTCGGTCGACGCGGGCACCCCTGCGGCGACGAGCTTGGCGACCACGTCGCCCACCGGCTGGCTCGAGTTGTTGGACACGAATCCGACCCGGAGGCGAGCGGCCCGCAGCTGCGCGATCCCGTCGGCCGCACCGGGAATGGGCTCGTCGCCCCGCCAGATGACGCCGTCCAGGTCGCAGCAGACGGCGGGGCGATCGCCGCCGGTCACTCGGCCGTTGCCAGCGCGTCGCGGTAGGCGTCCATCTCCGGTCGCATGGCCACCGCCAGTTTCAGGTGCCGGCGGGCGCCGATCCGGTCGCCCTCCCGCAGCTGGGACAGGCCCAGACCGAAGAGCGCGTAGTCGTTGACCGGGTCGAGCTCGACGGCGCGGGCGAACTCTTCCCGAGCGGCGACGAACCGCCCGGTGCGGAAGTAGGCCCGTCCGAGGGTTTCGCGGATCGACCCCTTGTCAGGCTCGAGGTCGCGGGCGCGCTCGAGCGCGACGACCGCGGCGTGCGCGCTCGCCGACGCGAGGAGCCGGCTGCCCTCCTGGAATGCCTCATAGGCCGACTGCGATTGGTCACTCATGCGAGAATCACCCACTCCCCCACGAAAGCAGAACGCGCCCGTGCCCGATTTCCTTCCCTTCGTCGGGATCCGTTACGACGTGACCCGGCTCGCGGAGGCGGGCGCCGGCGGGCCGGGGGACGTCGGCGCGGTCGCGGCTCCACCTTACGACGTCATCGACGAGGACGACCGCACCGCGTTGGAAGCCGCCCACCCTCAGAACTCGGTGCGACTGATCCTGCCGCGCGCCGACGGCAGCCGCGATCCGTACCAAGCCGCGGCCGACACCATGGCGGCGTGGCTCGACGACGGGATCCTCGTGGCCGACGACGAGCCTCGCTTCTACCTATACGGCATCGACTTCGAAGACGAGGCCGGCCGCCCTCGGCACACCCACGGCGTCATCGGCGCGCTGGCGTTGCCGGGCGAGACGTCCTCCCCGTCGGTCCTTCCCCACGAGCGAACGATGCCCCGGACGAAGAGCGACCGCCTCGCGCTCCTGCAGGCGACGCGGGCGAACCTCGACCCGATCTGGTGCCTCTCGCTCGCCTCCGGGCTCTCCGATCTGCTCGAGAGAGAAGGAGAGGAGCTGGCGAGCTGCGTGGACGGCGAGGGTATCCGCCATCACCTGCGCGCCCTGGCTGACGACTCCCACACGACCCGGATCGCCGAGGCCGTCGCGGGCGCGCCGGTGGTGATCGCGGACGGGCACCACCGCTTCGAGACCGCGTGCGCGTACCGGGACGAGCTCCTCGCCGCCGGGCGGGACGACCCGGGCGGGGCGCGCATCATGGCCTTCATCGTCGAACTCGCCGACGACGAGCTGTTCGTGCGGGCGATCCACCGCGTGCTCACCGGCCTCGGCGGCGTCGACCCGCGCGCCGCGCTGGCCGCCGCGTTCGAGGTCGTCGGCACGGGGCCGAACACGCCGGAGGGGGTCGCGGCGTTGACGAACCGGATGCGTCAGGAGGGCGGGCTCGGCCTGGTCGACTCGGGTGGGCTGGCGCTGCTCGTCCCGCGCCCGGATGTGCTCGAGCCCGCGCTGGCGGCGGTCGACGAGCCGGTGCGGGAGGTCGACGCGACCGTGTTCGACCTCGGCGTCCGCCCCCACCTGCCCGCCGACGTCGACGTCGGGTACCGCAGCGATGCCGCGGTCGTCGCCGCCCTGGTGGAGAAGGGGGTGACCGAGGCGGCGGTGCTCCTCCGCCCGGTGACGGTGGGCCAGATCAGAGCGGCCGCATTCGCGGGCGCGCGCATGCCCGAGAAGACGACCTACTTCCATCCGAAGCCGCGCACCGGGATGGTGTTCCGCAGCTTGGACCGCTAGCTCACCTCCCAGACGCTCCCGGACTCGATGAGCGTCTTGAGGTCGCCGGGGCCGGAGCGTTCCTGCGCCGACGCCAGCTGCTGCTGGGCCAGGTCCTCGTACACGGGACGGTGTACGGCGCGGAAGATCCCGACCGGCGTCGGAGTCGTGGGTTGGTCGGCGAGCCGCGACAGCGCGAAGGCCAGGCTGGGGTCGGGGCGAGACTCGTCGTGCACCAACAGCGCGTCCTCGCCCACGTCGGCGACGTCGACCACTTGCGCCTCGCCGAACTCGTTGAGCACGACGCCGTGGTTGCCGTCGGGACCGAACCGGATCGGCTCGCCGTGGCGGAGGTCGATGAGCATCTCGGGTCGCTTGTCCTTGGCCAGGATCTGCTCGAACGCGCCGTCGTTGAAGACATTGCAGTTCTGGTAGATCTCGACGAACGCGCTGCCCCGGTGCTGGTGCGCCCGCCGGAACGTCTCCTGCATGTGCTTGCGGTCCATGTCGTGGGTGCGAGCGACGAATGTGGCCTCGGCGCCCAGCGCGACCGAGATCGGGTTGAACGGGTAGTCGAGCGACCCGAACGGCGACGACTTCGTGACCTTCCCCACCTCGCTCGTCGGCGAGTACTGGCCCTTGGTGAGCCCGTAGATCTGGTTGTTGAACAGCAGGATCGTGAGGTTCACGTTCCGGCGCAGCGAATGGATGAGGTGGTTGCCGCCGATCGAGAGGCCGTCGCCGTCGCCGGTGATGACCCACACGCTGAGATCGGGTCGGGCGAGCGCGACGCCGGGCGCGATCGCCGGCGCGCGGCCATGGATGCTGTGCAGGCCGTACGTGTTCATGTAGT
>JACDBD010000374.1 GCA_013695115.1 Actinomycetota bacterium
AGCACCCAGGTGACGATCTCCATGTCGCGGTGGGGGTGGGTGGGAAAGCCGCCACCGCCCCGGATGACGTCATCGTTGTTGACCAGCAGCAGGCCGTGGTGGGTGTTGTCGGGGTCGTGGTGGGGGCCGAAGCTCAAGCTGTGCCAGGAGTCGAGCCAGTCGAGCTGGGTGTGGAAGCGCTCCTTGGCCCGGCGGAAGTCGACGGTCATACCCGATCCAACGGGAGTCGCCCGGGGTGTGTTCCCTCTATCCTGCGCGGCTCGATGAGACAGCTCCTGCTCTGCGCGCTGCCAGTGGTGATGCTGGTGGCGGCCGGGTGCAACGTCAGCCTGTCCTCGGGGGGCGACGAGGCGCTCGGGTCGGAGCGCATCGAGCGGTTCCTCGAGCGGGATCTTCCCCAGGGCGACGATCCCGCACCCATCGACGTGTCCAAGGTCCGCTGTCCCCGCCGGGTCGTGGACGGCGACACGGCCACGTTCACCTGCTCGGTGACGGTGGCCGACGGCGCCGTGAAGGTGCACGTCGAACAGCAGGGCGATCGGCTGGCCCGCCGCGAGGCCGTGCTCGTCGTCGCCACGGTCGAGACGTTCGTGCAGCAGCAGTACGAGGTCCAGCTGGGAGTGGGCGTGACGGTGGAGTGCTCGACCGAGGCGCTCATCGCGGTGGCGCCCCGGCGGGCACTCGAGTGCACCGCGGTCGACGTCGAGGGAACGACCCAGACCGCCAAGGTGAACGTCGAGGACCTCGACGGCACCATCACCGTCGCGCTCGTCTGAACTCTGGCGTCGCAGGACCCGGATTACCCGGGCTTTGCGACGCCAAAGCGCTAGGGAGCGATTCGATACACGAGTGTTCCGGTGGCGACGGGCTTGTCGTCGGGGTCGTGCACCCGGATCTCCGAGAACGCCAGTTCGCGGCCGCGCTTCACGCAGACGGCGTCGGCCAGCAGGTCGGCCTGCACGGCGGCGCCGGTGTAGTTGATCGTCATCGAGATCGTCGCGGCACGCGCCCCCTTGTCGAAGTCGTGGCCGGCCCAGACCGCCGCTGCTCCGGTCGTGTCCATGAGCGACGCCACTGCGCCACCGTGGTACACGGCGCCGTCGTTGGTGAGCTCGGGGTCGAACGGCATCCGCAGCGTCACCCCGTCGGGGTCCCACCGCTCCACGACGATGCCCAGCGACGCGATGTACGGCGTCTTCACCATGACGCCGCGCATGACCTCGCGCCGCTTGGTCTGCTCCTCGGGCGTCAACGCCATGGGCCTACAAGTCCCGGGTGGGAGGCGCCCACTGCGGCTCGCGCTTCTCGGCGAACGCGGCCGGGCCCTCGCGGTTGTCGGGGTGGCGCCAGAAGTCGGCCAGCGCCTGCGCGCTGCGGGCGAGCGAGGGTGTGAGCCCGTCCTCGAGGCTGTCCCACAGCGCCTTCTTGGTGATCATCATGGCCGAGGGCGAGTTGCGGGCGATCAGCTCGCCGAGCTTCTGGGCCTCCTCTTCGAGTGCCTCGGGCGGGTCGACCACCTGCGACACCATCCCCAGCTCGTAGGCGCGCGCCGCGGTGATCCGCTCGTAACGCCCGACCAGCGCCATGCGGGCGACGGCCTCGAACGGCATCCGCACCCGCAGGCCGATGGTCTCGAACGTCGCCACCTGGCCGACCGACACGTGGGGGTCGAGGAACGTCGCGCTGCTGGCCGCGATGACGATGTCGGCGTCGGCGACGAAGTGGAGGCCGCCGCCCGCGCAGACGCCGTTCACCGCGCAGATCACCGGCTTCCAGACCCGGTTGTGGAACCCGGTCAGCTGGATGGTGTTGCTGCGCACCCGCTCGGAGTGGCGGGTCATGCCCTTCGGATCGGCGGCGAGCTCCTTGAGGTCGACGCCGGTGCAGAACCCCTCGCCGACCGCGCTGTTCACGATCACGCGAACGTCGTCGTCGGCGTCGAGCTCCTTCCACGCGTTCGGAAGCTCGTCCATCATCCGGTTGCTGAGCGCGTTCTTGGTGTCGGGCCGGTTCAGCACCAACCAGCCGACGTGGCCGCGCTTCTCGACGATCAGCTCCTCGTAGTGCCCGCTCATCCGGTCACGATCTTGGTGCCCTGCTCCCGGAGCTGGTACTTGAGCACCTTGCCGGTGGCGTTGAGCGGGAGCTCGTCGACGAGCTCGACGTGGCGGGGCGCCTTGAAGTTGGCCATCTCCCCGCGGCACCACTCCACGATCTCCTTGGGCGTGGCGGTAGCGTCCGGCCGCAGCACGACGAAGGCCATGCCCACCTCGCCCATCCGGTCGTCGGGCACGCCGACCACCGCGACCTGGCCGACCTTCTCGTTGCGGAGCATCAGGTTCTCGATCTCGGCGGGGTAGGCGTTGAACCCGCCGACGATGAACATGTCCTTCGTGCGGTCGGTGATGCGCAGGTAGCCCCGCTCGTCCATAACCCCTACGTCGCCGGTGTGCAGCCAGCCGTCGTCGTCGATCGTGGCCGCGGTCTCTTCGGGGTCGTCGAGGTAGCCGAGCATGACGTTGTAGCCCCGCACCACCACCTCGCCGGGCTCGCCCCGGGTCACCTCGGTGCCCTGGTCGTCGACGACCTGCACCTCGACCCCGGGGATCGCCCGGCCCGACGTGGTGGCGATGGTCTCGGGATCGTCGTCGTAGCGGCACATCGTGGCGATGCCGCACGCCTCGGTCAGGCCGTAGCCGGTGATGATCGTCTCGAACGTCAGCTCCTCCCGCATGCGCAGGATGAGCTCGACCGGTATCGCGGCCGCGCCCGTCACCGAGAGGCGGAGGCTCGACAGGTCGTGCCGCCCGCGGTCGGGATGGTTGAGGATCGACTGGTACAGCGTGGGCGGGCCCGGCAGCATGCTGATTCGGTCGCGCGGGACCCGCTCGAGCACGTCGTCGGCGTCGAACACCGCGTGCGGGAGATTGGTCGCACCCATCATCAGGGATGCGAGCCAGCCCGCCTTGTAGCCGAAGGCATGGAAGTACGGGTTCACGACGAGGTAGCGGTCGCCCTCGCGCAAACCGACGACGCCGCTCCAGTCGCGGTATGCCCGCAGCGTCTGGCCGTGGGTACACATGACGCCCTTCGGGTTCCCCGTCGTCCCCGAGGTGAAGAGGATGTCGGAGACGAAGGACGGCTCGACCGCGTCGGCGCGGACCTCCGCCTCCTCGCTGCTGACGACGTCGCCCTGCTCGACGAAGTCGTCCCATCCGGTGGTGCCGGCAGGTGCCTCGCCCCGCATCACCACGATGGTCTCGAGGTCGGGCAGGTCGGCCGGGACGTCGACGGCGTCGCGGAGCATCGCGACGTAGTCGGTGTCGAGGAAACCGGTGGTCGTGACCAATGCCCGGGCGCGCGCCTTCCCGAGGATGTAGGCGGCTTCGCGACCCTTGAACCGGGTGTTGAGGGGGACGAGTACCCCGCCGGCCGAGTGCACCCCGAGCGCCGCCACCACCCACTCCCAGATGTTGGGCGCCCAGATCGCGACCCGATCGCCCTGCTCGAGTCCGCGAGCAAGGAAGGCGCGCGCCGTGTCGTTGGCGGCCCCGGCGAGCTGCTCGAAGCTCAGGGTGACGCCGGCATCGACGTCTACGATCGCCTCCCGTGACGAGAAGCGTTCGGCCGAGCTGCGAGCCAGGCGGGGGATCGTGCCCCACTCGAGGTCGCCGCGCGGCCACTCGGTCGGGCGCTCGGTCTCCGGCATCGCCGGCACGCTACCGCCGCGCGTCGTGACCGAGCATCTGGTGGTCGAGGACCGGGGCCCGGCGCGCTGGCTGCGCCTGAACCGGCCGGAGAAGCGCAACGCGGTGACGCGCACCATGGCCGACACGCTGCGGAGCGAGCTCGGGCGCGCCGCCGAAGACTCCGGCATCGCCGCGCTGGTCCTGACCGGAACGGGTGAGACGTTCTGCGCCGGTGTCGACGTGCAGGAGGCGCTCCAGGGGCCCGACGCGGAGCTCACCAAGGACCGGTCGACACCGTTGTGGCCGGTGGACGAGCTCGTCAACTTTCCCAAGCCGCTGCTCTGCTGCCTGAACGGGGCCGCGGTCGGCGGCGGGGCGACCCTGGCGATGACGACCGACCTGCGGGTGGCGGCGGAGTCGGCCAGCCTGACGTTCTCGCTCGGACGGCTGGGGCTCACGCCCGAGGTCGGGTCCTCCTTCCTGTTGTGGCGCCAGGTCGGGTACGCCACCGCGCTCGACCTCATGTACACCGGGCGCAAGGTGCCGGCGGCCGAGGCGCTGACCCTGCGGTTGGTGCAGCGGGTGGTGCCCGATGGGGAGGTCGAGGCCGCTACCCAGGCGCTGGCCGACGGTCTCGCCGAGTTCCCGTTCGACGCGGCCGCTCGCACCAAGCAGGTGCTGCGGGCGGGCCTGGAAGCGAGTTGGGCCGATGCCCGCAAGAACGAGTTGCGCGAGCTGGCCGAGTTCGGCCGGCGCACGCGCGAGAAAGACTGATGTGAATGACGCAGCCGTTGGCGGTCGACGAGACGGAGAGCTACCTGAAAGCGATGCTCGTCCGGGCCGGAGTTGACCTGGGGGCGCCGGATCTGTCGACGACATGGAGGGTCTTCCAGGAGTTCGTGGATGTTCCGGTCGACACAGCGAGCGACATGGTGCTGTTCCAGACGGGCGTGTATCACTTCTACGGTCCCGACCAGTTCATCCTCGACTTCCTGCGTCAGTTCGAAGTCGAGGACGACGAGGGTGAGCACGGCTACTTCGAGCAGCCTCATTGCGAGTTCCTCTAAGCCTCGATCCACCGATTCGGCGCCGGGTTGAGGGCTGACGGGTCTGTTGGCGCGTGGTCGCGGTGTTCCTCACGAAGAGGTGGGCGCCGAGGTCTGTGTCGTGGCGGTGGCGGCGCGCGACTCGGGTTGTCGGGCGCGTCGGGACGCGGGAGGTCCCCAGCACGTGAAGCGTCTCCGCGCCGAAGGTCAGGCGGCGATTGGTGGGAGTGCGCGGAGTCGTGCGAGTGCGGCGAGGAACTGGTCGGCCCAGGGCCAGCGGGCGGGGAGGTGCAGGATCCAGTGTCCGGCGCGGTTGACGAGCCGGCCGGGGAGGCCGAGCAGGCGAGTGCGGATGGTGCGAGCGACGGTGAGTTGACCGTCGGGGCGGAGGTCGCCGAGTTCGGCGGTCCAGCGGTAGAGGTTGTGGGCGAGCACGGCGCAGGCGAGCCAGGCGCCGTTGGCAAAGAAGTGTCCCGAGGGGCAGTGCTCGAGCCCGGCGCCTTCTTTGAGGTCACGGATCGCGAGTTCGACGCTGGCGTGGTCGCGATGGAACTGGTCGACTTCGACGACGGGCGTGTCGAGGCTGGTGACGAAGGCGTGGTAGCGCCAGTCGGGCCAGAGTGCGGCTTGGGCAGGGTCGACGAGGCGGCAGCGGCGCACGATGAGACGGAACTCGCGGCGGTCCCGGCCGCGCCCGGTCACATAGATCGTCTCGGCGACGGCGGCTTCGCCGCCGTCGGGATAGTCGATCGAGGCCCAGTCCGCTTCGTCGATGGCGTCGATGGCCGCTCTGACCTGGGCGTTCACGTTGACGGTGATCGAGAAGCCCACTCCCAGACGCGTGAGGGTGTCGATCAGCTTGTGGGACCAGAACCCCGAGTCGCCCCGCACGACGAGGGCGCCGGCGGCGCCGGCGCGTCGCACCCGAGCGATGAGCTCTTGGACGAACTGCTTGGCGCCGCGTTGACTCGATCCCTTGCGAAGTCGGCTATGAAGAACCTCGCCGGTGTCGGCACGGGTCGCCAGCAACGGGTGGTAGCCGAGCACTTTGGTGTAGCCGTAGGCGGCGCCGTGCTTCTGTTTGCCGTGCACCTCACAGATCGTCGAGTCCACATCGATCGTCATCGCCGCGTCGTCGGGCCCGGCGCCGAGACGCCACGCCCGGCGCAACGCTTCGCCGAGCATCCGGTCGAGCTGACGCACGTGCCCGAACGTGAAGGACCGCAAGAACGTCCCCAACGTCGAGGGTGCCATCACCCCGAACGGCAACACCCGTCGCGTCGCCCCAGCGCGCAACACGTTCGCGTGATCGATGTGCGAACCGCCCGCCAGGATCGTTGCCACCAACGTCAGCACCTTGCGGCCGGGTCGTGCACCACCGATCCGGCCCACCAGTCGCACCGTCGCGTTGACCAGCTCCTCCAACCTCAAGCGCGTCATCAACGTCGCCGGAGCGATCAGCCCCGCGTTCGCGACCAGATTCGGCTCGTCAAAGGTCACCTCGACCCGGTCGATCCCGTGCGATACTCCACTCACTGGAAGTGCCTCCTGTAGCTCAGGATGATGTGGCTTCGAACACCGTCATCGTCCCTGCTCAGGAGGCACTTTCCGCGGATACCGCGCTACCTCACAACCCGTTCAATCGGTGGATCGAGGCT
>JACDBD010000398.1 GCA_013695115.1 Actinomycetota bacterium
ATCGCCTGCGACATCTCACGGGCGCGGGCGGAGCTGGGCTACGAGCCGTCGACCGGGCTCCTCGAGGGCATGCGGGCCAGCGTGCGGTGGTGCCTCGAGCGGGGGGATCCGCTGTAAATGGCGACGCTGCTGGTGACCGGCGGCAGCGGCTACTTCGGTACCGAGCTCGTCGACCGCGCTGTGGCCCGGGGCGACCGCGTGCGGGTCTTCGACCTGAACCCGCCCGGCCCCCGTGCGGGACCGGTCGAGTACGTGCAGGGGGACGTGCGCGACCGGGACGCGCTCCGGGCGGCGTGCGACGACGTCGATGTCGTGCTGCACAACGTCGCCCAGGTGCCGCTGGCGCGGGACCGGGCGCTGTTCTGGTCCGTGAACGTGGTGGGCACGGCCAACGTGTTGGTCGCGGCCCGCGATGCAGGCGTCGCCAAGGTCGTCCACACGTCGTCGAGCGCGGTGTTCGGGATCCCCGACGCCAACCCCGTGACCGAGGAGACGCCGGGCCGGCCGCTCGAGGCCTACGGGCGGGCCAAGCTCCAGGCCGAGCGGCTGTGCCGGGAGGCGGTGGACGCCGGCCTCGACGTAACGGTCATCCGTCCCCGCACCATCCTGGGCCACGGTCGCCTCGGCATCATGGCGGTGCTGTTCGAGTTCGTGGCGGAGGGAGCCCCCGTGTATGTGCTCGGCGGGGGCGCGAACCGGTACCAGTTCGTCCACGCCTCCGACCTTGCCGACGCGTGCCTTCGTGCGGCCGGGCGAGAGAAGCCTGCCGTCTACAACATCGGCGCCACCGAGTTCGCGACCATGCGCGAGACGCTGCAGGCGCTCGTCGATCATGCCGGCACCGGCTCGCGGGTGCGGTCGCTGCCGGCCGGGCCGGCCCGGGCGGCGATGCACGCGCTCGCCGGCGTGGGGTTGGCGCCGTTCGTCCCGTACCACTGGCTGCTCTACCGCGAGTCGCTGTGGTTCGACGTCACCCGGGCGCGCACCGAGCTGGGATGGGAGCCGGTTCACTCGAACCAGTCGATGGTGGTCGAGTCGTACGAGTGGTTCCTCGCCCACCGGCGCGAGCTCGACGCGACCCAGGGCTCGCATCACCAGTCCCCGGTGCGGCTGGGGCTGCTGCGCCTCCTCAAGCGGCTGCCGTAACGTTCGGCGCCCGGAGAGGGGCGCAGGGCCGTTCGTATACTTGGCCTGCATGCACCCGCCCCGCGCGCCCGGCACGTCGGTCCGCGACGTCGCCGAGGGGGCCGATGGCCATCGCGCCGGGGGCATCGAGACCGCTCTCGGCGCCGGGCGCTCCCGTGCGTCATCACGACCCGGACGTTCCCGCTCGGCGCTGATCATCGCCGCGCTCGCAGCGCTGCTCGCGATCCCGCTCCTCGTGGCGCTGGGGGTGATGCGACAGCCCCGGTGGTACCCGGTGCTCGACCTGGCGCAGACCGAGCTGCGGGTGCGCGACGTCGCGAGCGCCGACCCGCCCCTGATCGGCCTCGCGGGCCGAATCGCCGCCGACGGGCACCAGGGGAGCCATCCCGGGCCGCTCAGCTTCTGGGCGCTGTGGCCCTTCTACCAGCTCTTCGGCGCGAGCTCGTGGGCGCTGCAGGCGGCCGCGGCCTCGCTGAACGTCGTCGCCATGGCCGCCGCCCTCTGGATCGCGTACCGACGTGGCGGCGTCGCCCTCGTGCTGGGGGTGGCGGCGGTGTTGGCGGTCCTCGCGCACGCTTACGGCGCGTCGACGCTGACCCAGGCCTGGAACCCCTACCTGCCGGTGTTGTGGTGGATCGTGTTCCTGCTGGCGGTGTGGTCGGTGGTCTGCGACGACCTACCGCTGCTGCCGGTCGCGGTCTTCGCCGGCCTCTTCTGCACGCAGACCCACATCTCGTACGCGGTCCTCGTCGCCGGGCTCGGTGGTCTCGCCGTTGCCTTCCTCTGGGCGCACACCCGACGGCAGGGCGTCGGCGCGCCGCGCCACGTCGTCGGGTGGGCCCTGCTCGCGGTCGCAGTCGGCGGGGTGCTGTGGCTGCCGCCCGTGATCGACCAGCTGACCAACTCGCCCGGCAACCTCTCGATCATCGTGGACTACTTCGGCGATCCCGGCGAGGCCGCGATCGGTCCCCGGCGCGGCGTGGAGCTACTGCTGCTCCGCCTCAACCCTTGGAGGCTGGTCGAGACGCAACCCGCCGCCCTGCTCCACCGGGGTGAGGAGCAGCTCGCGAGCAGATGGCCCACGACGGGCTCCCTGGTGCCCGGGGTGCTGGTGCTGGCGGGGTGGGCCGCCACGGTCGTCGTCGCGTGGCGGCTCCGGCACCGGGCGCTGCTGCGCTTGCACCTGGTGCTGGGGGTGGCGCTGGTGCTCGGCGTGGTGACGCTGAGCCGCATCTTCGGGTACGTCTGGTACTACCTGAGCCTCTGGGCCGGCGGGCTCGCCGCCCTCATGCTGCTCGCGACGGGCTGGACGCTTTGTGTCCTCGTCGGTCGGCGTTGGGGCGGCGTCACCAGCACGCGGGCCGCGACCGCGGGGAAGCTCGCGCTCGCGGGGATCGCCCTCCTGTTCACCGCGCTGTTCACCATCGACGCCGCCTACGTGAATGCTCCCGACCCGAAGCTCACGAGGACGCTGGGCAAGGTCGTGCCGCCGACCGTCGACGCGCTGGCCGACGGCTCGGCACCGGGCGGCGGCCGGGAGGGCCGCTACCTCGTCACCTGGGCCGACCCGATCGCCATCGGCTCACCCGGCTACGGCCTCCTCAACGAGCTCGAGCGAGCAGGCTTCGACGTCGGGACGCTCGAGATCTACGGCGGTTCGGTGACGCCCCATCGGGTGATGGAGCCGGGGGTGGCGACGGCGGAGGTGCATCTCTCGATCGGCCACGACATCCGGACGCAACGAGCCAAGGCGGGTGTGCAGCAGGTCGCCTACTTCGAGCCGCGCCGCCCGGGACAGCGGGCCCAGTACGAGCGGTTGCGCGCCCGCGTCATCGACGACCTCGAGGGAGCGGGGCTGTCCGACCTGGTGCCGCGCGTCGACGACAACCTTTTCGTGGCCACCATCGACACGAGGGTGCCGAAGCCCACTCGAGGCCGGATGGTCCGCATGTTCGACCTGGGGCTGCCGACCGCGGTGTTCGTCGGCCCGCCCGACACCGCGAGCTGACCCAGCGCGACCGCTCGGGCGTGGCCAACACACGGGTTGACGCAGGGTCCGAGCTGCCCGCGAGGGACGCGCGGTCTCGCCATTACGGTGACCTCAAATGAGCGACACCAGAGCCCGACTGCCGGAGCTTGTCGCTATAGCCCTGCTGGCTTTCACAGTCCGGCTGGTCTTCCTCATTGCGGCAGCGCCAGAGAAGGCGGCTGAGCTGGGGCTATCGGACCCCTTCTACTACCACGCGCAAGCGAATCTTGTTGCCGACGGCCAGGGCTTCATCGAGCCTTTCCAGTACCTCTTCCGCGGCCGGGATGTGCCGAGTGCGACGCACCCACCCGCGTACGTTCTCGTCCTCGCCGCTAGCTCCGCGTTTGGGGGTACGTCGCTG
>JACDBD010000425.1 GCA_013695115.1 Actinomycetota bacterium
CCTCCCGGCGACGCGCTCGTCGCCGCCGTCCGCGGCACCGACCTCGCCCCCGGCACCCGGGTGTGGGTGGCCGGCGAAGCCGCGGCGGTGCAGCGCATCCGCCGCCACCTCTTCGAGGACCAAGGGCTGCCCCGCGCCCAGGTCTCGGTGCGCGGCTACTGGAAGCAAGGCCGCAGCGGCGACGCCGACGACGATACCTGAGCGTCCCACCGCGAACTCCCCCGGTCTGACAACTCGGCCCGAAACCGCTCCGATCGCGCGCGCCATAACTCGTGCCTCCCCCACCTCCGGGCGGCGCATAACGGCTCTTCTCGCGCCTCCGGCGTCCGCGACCCCGATCGGCCTCGTGAGCGGCACCGAATGCCCGATCCGCGGCACCGTCCTGTTACGCGAACCCGTTCCGAACGTGCGCTCCATTGCAGGCGGTGGTGCTCGGCGATGGTGCGGGGCTGGTCGCCGAGATTCTCGGGAGTGCGAAAGAGCTCGGGCCCTACTGCGGCCCGCAGCGTCGGCGCCGGCCTCAGCTCGTTGCGAGAGGGCCGAACTGGCCCTCGGTCGGCTCCGCTCAGCAGAACCACGGCTCGGTGAGCCGTGGCCTCCCTTCGACCGAGCCGGCGAGGATGAGCTCGCGGGCGCCCGCCGCCGCTCGCACCGCGAGGTAGGTGTCGGCGATCGAGGCGCCGGCGGCGACGCGCGCCTCGACCAGCGCGGCGAGCCGGAGCTGGAGCGCGTCGACCTCGGGGTCGGCGGCGGTCCAGGTGTAGGTGAGGTGCTCGGCGTCGTAGGGGCCGAGGTAGGGCGCGACGTCGGGGTGGTCGAGCAACAGCGATCCCTCGGGCAGCAGCAGCCGGATCGTGTACTGCACCGGGTCGACGCTGCCGATCAGGTCGTGGTCGGCGACGAAGTCGAGGATGTCGCGCACGCCGTCGAGCGTCGTCCAGGGGGTGAAGGGCACGAACGAGGGGCGGATCTCGGTGCCGTGCTCGCGCAGCAGCGTCACGACGCGCACCGCGTCGGCCCTGGTGTGGCCCTTGTCGAGCCGCTCGAGGATCGAATTGTCGACCGTCTCGAAGGCGGAGACGACGAACAGGCAGCCCGCGTTGGCCATTTCTCCCCAGATGCTCTCGTGGCGCAGGATGTGTTCGACCTTCGTGGTGCAGTCGAAGGTGAGCTCGGGCCAGCGTTCGTGCATCGCCCGCACGATCCGCCGCGAGTGGTGGACGCCGTTGAGGAAGTCGGGGTCGCCGAAGGTGATGTGGCGCGCGCCAGCCTCGACTTGCCGGGCGATGTCGGCGAGCACCGCGTCCTGGGCCACGATCCTGATTCGGCCGTCGTAGACCACCGGGATCGGGCAGTGCCGGCAGCGGTGCGCGCAACCGTGCGAGGCCTCGACGTAGCCGACCACGCGTTCCTCGCCGCCGAGGGCGAGGTGCGCGTACCGGTCGAGCGGCGGGAGCAGCTCCCGTGCGGGCAGCTCGGACGCGGCCGGGGCGCGGCCGAGCTGGATCTCCGGCTCGTCGGCGCCGTCGGTGGTGCCCTCGACCCAGCGCACCAGCGCCGGCTCGTACTCGCCTGCGATCGTCCGGTCGGCGACGCGACGGCCGGCGGCCGCGTAGAGCCCGTAGAAGCAGACGGGCTTGCGCACGTCGGCGGCGACCTGGAGGGCGAGCCGGGCCGCGGTGTGCATCGGCACCGAAAACGCCACCTTGTCGGCCCAGCCGGTGAGCGCGGGATCCCACTGCTCGACCGAGAGGTCGATGCAGCGCACGTCGTGGCCCCGGCGCCGCAACGCTGCCGCCGGCGAGGCCACATGGAGCGGCTGGTGCCCGAGCTCGTAGGTGGAAACCAGCAGGACGCGCACGGACTCAGGCTACAACGACGACTCAGGCTACAACGACGGCTCAGGCTATGACGATGTCGAGGCACGCGTGGCTGGCGCGCAGCGCGTCCTCGACCGCGTCGGGCGTGCTGCCCCGGGCGAAGATGAAGCCCAGGTACCGGTCGCCCTCGGGGAGGGGCTGCACCGGACGGCCCGGCGCGATCGTGATCTCGAGTCCGACCACACCCGGCACCGCCCGGGCGTCGTCCTGGCCGTGCACCGCCTCGAGCGTCCCGGCCCCCGGGATCGGGATCATCATCACGCCCGCCGCTGCCGCCTCGCGACGGAGGTCGGTGAGCGGGAGCCCGAGCGCGTGGCGCAGCACGACCGCCTCGAGGCTGATCCCGGCACCGAAGCGCAGCGCCCGCGAGCACAGCCCGCCGATCGAGCGCGCCGCGAGCTCGAGCAC
>JACDBD010000427.1 GCA_013695115.1 Actinomycetota bacterium
GGCCTGGGTCGACCCGGGGGTCGGGATCCAGTGGCACGCCAACGGCGATCGGACCCCGCCCCGGGCCTGAAATCGCTCAATCCGGGCCCTCCCCCGCCCGATACCCAGAGAGTAGGGTCAGAGAAGGGAGGTCACCGGGCATGAGAAGGAGGCTCCGGTGTTCACGGAGACCAAGTCCCGCCTCGGGTGGCGCACTGGCGCCAGCCGGTTCACGATGAAGGAGCAGCTCGAGTTGCTCCAGTCGTTCGACCCGGCCGAACGCGCCCAGGCCGGCCAGCAGCTGGTCGAGCTCGGCCTCACCCGCTGTGCCGAGCTCCTGCTCGACCACGCGGCCAACGAGTTCGACAACCGGGTCCTGGCCGCCGTCGCCGGGGCCGTCGTCCAGGCGCCGCCGAAGCCCAAGGAGTCCCGCAGGGCCAAGGAGCTGCGTGAGTGGGCCGCGGCCGAGCTCGAGCGCTCCGCGCTCGAGGAGGCGTTCATGGGCAGCGACCCGGATGCCGTCGCGTTCCCGCCCGAGCCTGACTTCCAGTCCGCCGGCCTCGAGCCGGTGCCGGAGCCGGAGCCGCTCCCCGTGCGCGTGCCCGTCGGACCCGTCGACGTGGTCGAGGCCGCGGCCGTGCCCGCGCCGGTCGAGTACCGCTTCGAGGTCCCCGAGCCCGTAGCCCAACCGATCGAGTACCGCCCCGCCGAGATCGAGTACCGCCTGACCGAGCAGCCGGTGGAACCGTCCGCGTCCGAGCCGATCGAGTACCGGTTCGAGGGGCCCGCGCCGGTGGCCGGGTACGAGGTCGAGGCGTACGAGCCCGAGACCTACGAGCCCGCGGCCCCGCCGTTCATCTCGTGGCGGCCCCCGGCTGACGACGACATCTCGGGCGGCACGAACGGCGACGCCGCCGGCAATGGCAATGGCAACGGCCACGACCCGGGGGCGGGTCGCGAGAGGCTTCAACTAACACCGCGCGGCTAGCGGGGCTTCACCCCGCAGAGCAGCGCGAGCTCGCGCCACTTCCAGTGACAGTCGACGTTCTCGAAGCCGATCGCGCGCAGCCACTCCAGCTGGGTCTCGACATCGAGCAGCTTGTTCGACGGGTCGTCCTGCTCGGGTGTGTAGTTGATTGCCGTCAGGAACTCGCGGTGCAGCTCGGGCGTGGCCGAGTCGACGTGCTCGAGGTTGGCGAACGTCCCGCCGGGCTCGAGGAGCCCGAACACCTCGGCATAGAGCGATCGTTTGCGCTCGTGCACGCAGTGGTGGATGGCGAAGCTGGAGACCACGACGTCGAATCGACCGAGCCGCGCGGGTAGGTCGTCATCGAGGTTGTGCTCGACGATCTCGACGCCATCCTCGCCCTCGAAGCGTTCCCGAGCGCGCCCCAGCATCTCGGCCGAGAAGTCGAGCCCCACACCCTCGACGCCGGGGTACACGCCCCGCAGCAGGCCGAGGGTGTAGCCGTCGCCGGTACCGAGGTCGAGCACCCGGCGGGGCGAGGGCGGCAGCACCTCCATCATCACCGCGAACCCCTCCATGCGGTGCGGGATCCCGTCCCGCTCCGACAGGTAGCGCTTGGCCCAGTCGGGCTCGACCCACCGGTTCACGGCGTTCATGAGACGCGGCGGAGCGAGCGAGGCATCAGGGCCCGATCTCGACTTCGCGGGTGTCGGGCCGCTCGCGCAGGCGCAGGACCTTGTTCACGGCGTTGAGGTAGGCGCGCGCCGAGGCCTCGACGACGTCGGTCGACACGCCCCGGCCGGACACCTTGATGCCGTCGGCATCGAGCTGGATCACGACGTCGCCCAACGCGTCCCCGCCACCCGTGACCGCCGCGACCACGAAGTCGGTGAGGCGCCCCTTGACGCCGGTCGCCTCGGCGATGGCAGCCATGGCGGCGTCGATCATCCCGTTCCCCGACGCCTCCGCGTCCACCTTGGTGCTCTCGTCGCTGAGGACCACCTTCGCCGTGGGCGTCGAGCTCGTCCCGCCGTGGAAGTCGAGGCTGACGATGTCGTAGCGGTGCACGTACCCCGCGCCGAGCTCCTCGGCCACGATCGCCTCGAGGTCGGCCTCGGTGATCTGCACCTTGCGGTCGGCCAGCTCCTTGAACCGGGTGAACGCCGAGTTCAGCGCGTCGCCCTGGATCCGGATCCCCATCTTCGCCAGCGAGTCGGAGAAGGCATGGCGCCCGGAGTGCTTACCCAGCACGATCTGGGCCGCCTCCTGGCCGACCGTGTTGGCGTCCATGATCTCGTAGGTCTCCGGGTCCTCGAGCACCCCGTGCTGGTGGATACCGGCCTCGTGCGCGAACGCGTTGCGGCCGACGACCGCCTTGTTGTACTGGACCGGGTAGCCGGTCAGGCGGGACACGATCCGCGACGTGCGCGACAGCTCCTCGGTGCGCACGTTCGTCTCGACGTGGCCGAAGTAGTCGCTGCGGGTCGTGATCGCCATGACGACCTCCTCGAGGGCGGCGTTCCCCGCCCGCTCACCGAGGCCGTTGATGGCGCACTCGACCTGGCGGGCGCCCGCCTTCACCCCCGCCAGCGAGTTGGCGACCGCCAGTCCGAGGTCGTTGTGGCAGTGGGTGGAGACCACGTAGTCGCCTCGCACCCGGTCGAGCACGAAGACGATGAGCTCGGCGAACTCCTCGGGCACGCCGAAGCCGACCGTGTCGGGGATGTTGATCGTGGTCGCGCCGTTGTCGACCGCGATCTGGCACACCTCGGTCATGAAGTCGGGATCGGAGCGGCTGCCGTCCTCGGGGGAGAACTCGACGTCCTCGCAGTAGCCCCGGGCCCGCTTCACGCCGGCCGCGGCCTCCTCCTTGACCTCGTCCTCGGTCATACGGAGCTTCTTCTTCATGTGGATGGGCGAGGTCGCGATGAACACGTGGATGCGGGGCCGCTCGGCGTGCTGCACCGCCTCCCAGGCCCGGTCGATATCGGCAAAGCCGGTGCGCGAGAGGCCGGCAATGGTCGAGCCGGTGATGCTCTTGGCGATCGCCTCGACCGCCTCGAAGTCGCCCTGGCTGGCGATCGGGAACCCGGCCTCGATGATGTCGACGCCCAGGCGGGCGAGCTGCTCGGCGATCTCGAGCTTCTCGGCGACGTCCAGCGAGATGCCGGGCGACTGCTCGCCGTCCCTCAGCGTCGTGTCGAAGATCCGTACCTCGTTCATCCCGGTCTCCCGATTCTCGTTTCCTGTTGTCAGCATTTGGCCAACGAAAAACCTCCCCGACCCGTTGGCCGAGGAGGCGTCCGCGAGCACCCAAAGGCGCTCGCAGCTACGTAAGGAGCAGGCTCTGAATGCGCGGTTCCTTCGTCATAAGGATGATTATCGTCGCAGGAGAGCGGGGAGAAGTCAACTCATGAGCGGCGGAGCGCGCGAGACTGCCGGGAAGGGGGTCCACCGTGCGCAAGTTCGTTAGGCGAGTGTTCAGGCTCGGGTTGCTGGCCGGCATCGGGTACGCCGTCTGGCGCTACTTCGAGAAACAGCGCAGCGCGTCGGGTGTCGGCTGGGAGGCCCAGCCGTTCCCCTACCCACCCCAGCCGCGCGAGAGCGCCGAAGGGAAAGCGCCGCCCTCACGTCCACTTGCCGGCGACGCCCAGCCGGCCGGCGCGACGGCGTGGGTCGAGCCGAACGGCGACACCTGCCCGGCAACGCACCCGGTCAAGGCGAAGATGTCGAGCAAGATCTTCCACGTCCGCGGCGGCACGAACTACGAGCGCACCAAGCCCGACCGCTGCTACCGCGACGAAGCCGCGGCGGAGTCCGACGGCCTGCGAAAGGCGGCCCGCTAACCGCCGTTCACTCGAGCTCGATGGCGCGGGCGTCGACGATGCCCGGCTCGCCCCGTAGGTCCTCGAGCACCGCCGCCGGCACGGCGACGCTGGTCGTGAGGGCCATGAGGGCGGCTTCGCCGCTCGGGCTCTTGCCCACCCGCATGTCCTCGATGTTCACGTCGGCGTCGCCCAGGATCTTGCCCACCCGCCCGATCATCCCCGGGACGTCCTCATTACGTACCACGAGCATGTGGCGCGCCGGGGGCACCTCGATGGCGTGGTCGTCGATCCCCACGATGCGGGGCTCGCCCCGCTGCCCGGCGAGGGTCCCGGCCACGTGCACGTCGCGCCCGCCGACCCGACCCCGGAGCGTCACCAAGTTCACATAATCGCGCGCGGACGTCGACGTGGTCTCCCGATAGGTCAGGCCGCGCTCGTCGGCCAGCTGGGGGGCATTCACGAACGACACGGGCTCGTCGACGACCGAAGCGAGCACACCCCGCAGGATTGCCAGGGTGAGGACCCGGCAGTCGTAGTCGGCGATCTCGCCCTCGTAGCTGACGTCGAGCTCGTCGGCGATGCCGTCGGCGAGCGCGCTGAACAGCGCGCCCAGCCGCTCGGCCAGCGGGAGGAACGGACGCACCGTCTCGTTCGCCTCGCTGGCGGCCACGTTCACCGCGAAGGGCACGAAGTCGCCCTTCAGCGCGAGCACGACCTGCTCGGCGATGGTCTGGCCCGCCTTGTCCTGGGCCTCGGCCGTCGACGCCCCGAGGTGGGGCGTCACCACGACCTGCTCGAGCTCGAAGAGGGGTGACTCCGTCGTCGGCTCAGACTCGAACACGTCGAGCGACGCGCCCGCGATGCGGCCGTCGCGCAGGGCATCGGTGAGCGCGGCCTCGTCGACGATGCCGCCGCGGGCGGTATTGACGATGCGCAGCGTCGGCTTCGCCTTGGCGAGAAGGTCACGACCGATGAGCCCCAGGGTCTCGGGGGTCTTCGGGAGGTGGACGGTGAGGAAGTCGGCCATGCCGACCAGCTCCTCGAGCGTCGGCACGAGCTGGACGCCCAGCTGCCGGGCCCGCTCGGCGCTGACGTAGGGATCGTGGGCGGCGAGGCGCATCCCGAACGCGTGAGCACGCTGCGCCACCAGCACACCGACCCGACCCAGCCCCACCACTCCGAGGGTCTTGCCGTAGAGCTCGACCCCCTCCCACCGGGCGCGGTTCCACGCGCCCGCCCTTAGGTCGCGGTCGGCCTGGGGGACGTTGCGGGCCTGGGCCAGCATGAGCGCGATCGTGTGCTCGGCCGCCGACAGCACGTTCGACTGCGGCGCGTTCACCACCATCACTCCTCGGCGAGTGGCCGCCTCGACGTCGACGTTGTCGAGTCCGATGCCGGCGCGCCCGACGACGACGAGATCGGCGCCGGCCTCGAGAACCTCGGCGTCGACCTCGGTGGCGCTGCGGACGATCAGCGCGGCGGCATCCTTGGCCGCCTCGAACAGCTCCTCACGCGAGAGCCCGACCCGTTCGTCGACGTCGAGCCCCGCGGCCCGGAGGGCGTCGATTCCGGACGCGGCGAGCTGCTCGGTGACAAGGACCCGCGGCATCAACTCAGTAGTTTCGCGATCCGTTGCACGCCTTCTACCAAGTCGTCGTCACTCAGGGCGAACGAGAGCCGGGCGTAGCCGGGGGCGCCGAACGCCTCGCCGGGCACGATCGCGACCCGGGCCTCGTCGAGCACGAGCCCGGCGAGCTCCAGCGACGTGTGCGGCGTCATGCCCGCGAACTCGCGCCCGAGCACGCCCGCGAACGACGGGAAGCAGTAGAACGCGCCCTGCGGCGCCATGCAGGTAACTCCGGGGATCGCGTTCAGAAGTTCGTGCATGACCGACCCCCGCCGGTCGAATGCCGCCCGCATCATCGCCACGGCCTCGAGGTCACCCGTGACGGCGGCGATGGTGGCCCGCTGCGACACGTTGGCGACGTTCGACGTCGAGTGGGACTGCAGGTTGGTGGCGGAGGCCACGACGTCGGGTGGGCCGATCATCCAGCCGACGCGCCAGCCCGTCATCGCGTAGGTCTTGGCCACGCCGTTGAGCACGACGCAGGTGTCGGCGAGCTCGGGGACGAGCGTCGGCATCGACGAGAACCGGTGCTCCCCGTACGTGAGATGTTCGTAGATCTCGTCAGTCACCACCCACACGCCGTGCTCGACCGCCCAGCGGCCGATCGCCTCGACCTCCTCGGGCGGGTACACCGCACCGGTGGGGTTGTTGGGCGAGACGAACAGCAACGCCTTGGTGCGCGGGGTCAGGGCGGCGTCGAGTTGCTCGAGCGTCACCCGGAACCCGGATGAGTCGTCGGTGGAGATGGCCACCGTCTCGCCGCCGGTGACCTTGATCGCCTCGGGATAGGTGGTCCAGTACGGGGCGGGGACGATCACCTCGTCGCCCGGGTCGAGCAACGCCTGGAACGCGTTGTACACCGCGTGCTTGCCGCCGTTGGTGACCAGCACCTGCGACGGCGCGCACTCGTAGCCCGAGTCGCGCTCCGTCTTGGCCGCGATCGCCTCTCGGAGCTCGGGGAGGCCGGCGGTGGGCGTGTAGTCGTGGTTGGCCGGGTCGCGGCAGGCCGCGACCGCCGCCTCGACGATGTGGTCGGGCGTCGGGAAGTCGGGCTCGCCGGCCCCGAAGCCGATGACGTCCTTACCGCTCGCCTTGAGCGCCTTGGCCCGGGCGTCGACCGCCAGGGTGGCCGATTCGGCGATGGCGGAGATCCGCCGCGAGACGCGCTCCATCTCCGGCCATCGTCGCATGTCACCCGGTGCCGGGGGCACCAATTCGGATATCGGTCCCCTACCCTGGTCGCCGTGAAGCGGGTGCTGGGGGCTCTCGTCAGTAGCGCACTGGTCGCTGTCATGGTGCCGGCGACAGCTTCTGGTGCCCTGGCCCAGGAGGCTGGCGAGCCCCGTGCATCCATCCTCGTCGACGCCGACACCGGCGCCATCCTGGAGGCGAAGAACGCGCACGAGGCGCTGCCGGTGGCGGGCGCGGTCAAGCTCATGACCGCCCTTACCGCGCTCCAGCGCATCCCCCTCGAGGACCGGGTGCTCACCACGCCCAACGCCGTCGACGCCCCCGAACCGACCCTCGGCATGCGCGAGAACACGACCTGGGCGTTGGAGGACCTCGTCCAGGCGATGCTGCTCTCGTCGGCCAACGACGCCGCCTACACCCTGGCCGAGGGCTCGGCCGGCTCACTCGACGAGTTCATCGCCGAGATGGAGCGCGTCGGCAAGATGATGGGGCTCGAGGACAGCACGTTCCTCGACCCCGCCGGCATCGACGATGCCAGCGCCTACCGGGGCGGGAGCGTGATGAGCGCGTACGACCTCGCCGTGGTCGGCGTCAACGTGCTCGCCTCGACCGAGCTCGCCGAGATCGCCCAGTTCGAGGCCTACCGGGTGAAAACCCCTGACGGCGAGGAGAGCGATCTACGGGAAAACGTCAACGACTTCGTGCAGTTCTACCCCGGCGCCACCGGCCTGATGGCGGGATTCACCGCCACGGCGGGGGCGGTGCAGGTGGCGTCAGCCAAGCGCGACGGTCGCCACCTCGTCGCGGTCGTCATCAGCGCCGAGAACGCGATCGCGTCCGCGTCCGGGCTGCTCGACGCCGGCTTCGGGGCCAAGAACCCCAAGGGCACCGGCGACTTCGTCCCCGCGACGCGCATCACGACTCTTCAGGGGCGGCTCGTCGCGCTGGCCGGGCTTCCCCGCCCACTCGGTTCCCCCGCGATCCCGACCACCGGGGCGAAGGGACCGAACGCACCCGTGGCAGAAGGTCCACCGCCCCAACCGCCGCGCCCGACGGTGGACGACGAAGGCGGCGGGGGCGGCGGATTCCCGTACCTGCTCGTGCTCGCGATGTTCATTGCCGCCGGGCTGGTGATCGCGGCGGTGCTCCGTGGGCGAAACGTCCAGCGCGAGCGGCTACACCGTCGGGCTCGGGAGCGCTACCTCGCCCAGGCCCGGCGTCGGGGCACCATCGACGTGGTCGACCCCGAGGTCGCCGCCGATCCCGCCGACGTGCGGATCGTGCGCCGGTAACTCCAGACTGGAACTAGGCCGACGCGACCTCGGCCTGGCGGCCAAAGGCGTGGAGGTCGGCGAGACGGGGGTCGTTCGAGAACACCTCGACGATGGGCTCGTCGATCCCGAGGCGCTTCTGGACCAGGTGCACGAAGTTCTCCTGGTTCCAGAGCATCAATGTGACCGCCACGCCGACCTCGCCGGCGCGGGCGGTACGACCCGAGCGGTGCAGGTAGGCCTTCTCGTCCTCGGCCGGGTCGTAGTGGATGACCACGTCGACGGCGTCGATGTGCAGGCCGCGAGCGGCGACGTCGGTGGCGACGAGGACCGGCAGCTTGCCGTTCGAGAAGTCGGCGAGCGCCTTCTCGCGCGCGTTCTGACGCAGGTCGCCGTGGATGGCGCCGGCGCGGACACCCTCCTTGCGCAGCTGGGTCACGAGGCGGTCGGCGCCCCGCTTCGTCCGCACGAACAGGAGCGTGCGCTCGACGTTCTCGGTGATCGCGGCCGCAACCTTCACGCGGTCCATCTGGTGGACGTTGAGGAAGCGGTGCTCCATCTCCTCGACCGTCGGCTCGTCCGACTCGACTTCGTGGAAGACGGGGTCGTGCATGTAGCGGTCGACGAGTCGCTTGACCGCGCCGTCGAGGGTGGCCGAGAACAGCATCGTCTGGTGCTCCGACTCGATGCGGTGGAGCAGCTTCTGGACCTGGGGCATGAAACCCATGTCGGCCATGCGGTCGGCCTCGTCGAGGACCAGCACCTCGACCGCCGCGACCGACAGCTCCTTGCGCTCCATCAGGTCGATCAACCGCCCGGGGGTACCGATGACGACGTCGGTGCCCTTGCGGAGCGCCTTGATCTGGGGCTCCATCGACACGCCGCCGTAGACCGCGACGACCCGCCGCTCGCGGACCTTGCCCAGCGGGGCGAGAACGGTCTTGACCTGGTTGGCCAGCTCGCGGGTGGGGGTGAGGACCAGCGCGCGGGGCCGGCGGGGCTCGGCCTTGCCGACCCGCTCGAGCAGGGGCAGCCCGAAGGCCAGCGTCTTGCCCGAGCCGGTCTTGGCCTTGCCGCAGAGATCGCGCCCGGCGTGGGCGTCGGCGATGGTGAGGGCCTGGATGGGGAACGGGTCCGTGATGCCGTCGCGTTCGAGAGCCGCGACGAGATCGGGCGAGACGCCCAGCGCGGCGAAGGTGGTGCTCATGTGGTGGTGCTCGCTTTCGTCAGGTTGTCGTTGTCGTGCCCGGCGCCGTTGCTGGCGGCGGTGGGTCGAGCCTCGGGGCGACTCCGTGCACGAGAACCGGACGAAGGAGCGTGAGATCGACCCGCGAGCGTTGTGCTGGCTCGCTTTGGCCATCGTAGTCCAGCGCAGAAGGGTTTGCGGACCGTGCGACACTGGCAACGATGACCGTTATGGGTAACGGCAGCGATCGCACGATCCTCGAGGTCCTCGGCGAGCTCGAGGAACAGGGCTTCACCGGCCAGTTCGCGCCGCGGGACGGCGCGCAAGTGGAGTGCATCGCCTGCCACAAGCTCTCCCCCGCCGACGAGACCGTGCTGCGGAGCTTGGAGCGACTCGAAGGGGCGTCGGACCCCGACGACATGGTCGCGGTGGTCGGGTTGGAGTGCCCGCATTGCGGCGCGCGGGGCACGGCCGTGCTCACCTACGGGCCCGAAGCCCCCCTCGTCGACGCCGAGGTCCTCCAGAGCTTCGAAGACGCGCGCAAACGCACGTAAGCACTACGCGGCGGGAGCCTCCGGGCGTTCCCGCCCCGGGCCGGGACCGTGAGGGCAGAGGACGCCTCCGGGAATGACGGCGGCGCCCGCTTCGTCGTGCTCCTTCCGGCGGCCACCTAGCCTCCCCGCTATCCCCGAGCTCACGATCGTCACCTTCAACGCGCACGCGGGCGTTCGGCCGCGCCCAATCTCGGTGCCAGGCAACTGGGTCAAGACCAAGAAGCCTCCGCGCGGCCCCTACGACCTCGTGGGCACGCTGTGCGGCTTCGACGCCGACGTGATCGTGGTGCAGGAGTCGTACCGGCCCGACGCGGGCAAGTGTGCGGCGGAAATGGCGGCACGGGCCGGGCAGATGGAGTTCCACGAGGCGCCGTTCGGCCGGGCCGTGATCCGGCCATGGCCCCATCTGGTGGGCTCGGGCACCGGGGAGAAGGGCCTGGCCGTACTCACCCGACTCCCCGCCCGGCGGCTCCCCGACATCCCAATCCCCCGCGTTCCGGGCGATCCGGCGCGGAGCCGGTGCGCGCTGCACCTGGAGCTCGACGTCGGCGGCGAGCCGCTCGAGCTGATCGTCGTGCACCTGACGTCCCGCCTGCCGCACGGCCCGCCCATCCAGCTCGCCCGTCTCCGTCGGCAACTCCCGCCGCCCGATCGCCGCGCCGTGATCGTCGGCGACCTGAACTTCTGGGGCCCGTCCGCGACCGCACTGCTCCCCGGGTGGCAGCGCGCGGTCCGGGGTCGCACCTGGCCGGCTCACCGACCCCACAGCCAGATCGACCACGTTCTCATCCGCGACGACATCGAGGCGCACAGCGGCGAGGTGCTGCCGGACGTCGGTTCTGACCACCGCCCCGTCCGGGTGACGCTGAGGTTCGAGTAGAAGGCAGAGGTGCCATCCGGCGGCTC
>JACDBD010000007.1 GCA_013695115.1 Actinomycetota bacterium
TGGGACGTCGTCGTCCTCGAGGCCCAGCCCGATCCTGGCGGCGCCGTCCGCAGCGCCGAGCTGACCGAGCCCGGTTTCGTCCATGACCGCTTCAGCGCGTTCTACCCGCTGGCGGCGGCGTCACCACCGTTGCTGGCGCTCGAGCTCGAGCGCTACGGGCTCCGCTGGAAGCGCGCGCCCCTGGTGCTGGGCCATCCCACCCCGGACGGGCGCGCCATCCTCCTCTCGACCGACCTGGACGAAACCGCGGCCTCGCTCGACAAGTACGCCGCCGGCGACGGCACCGCCTGGCGCGAGAGCTACGCGCACTGGCAGCGCATCGGCGCCGACGTCGTCGCCGCGCTCATGACCCCGTTCCCGCCCATCCGCGCCGGGGCCCGGCTGGCGACCCACCTCGGGCCGCGCCGGGCACTCGACTTCGGTCGATTCGCACTGTTGCCGGTCCGCCGGTTCGCGGCAGAGACCTTCGCCGGCGAGGGCGGGGCGCTGCTGCTCACCGGGCTGGCGCTCCATACCGACCTGACCCCCGACTCCGCCACCGGCGCGCTGTTCGGCTGGCTGCTCGGATGCCTTGGTCAGGAGCACGGGTTCCCCATCCCCGAAGGCGGCGCGGGTCAGCTCGCGGGTGCGCTCGTCCGGCGCGTCGAGAGCCGCGGCGTCGAGGTGCGCTGCGACATGCCCGTCACCCGGGTCGACGTCCAGGGGCAGCGGGCGGTCGGCGTGACCTGCGCCGACGGCACCGAGATCCGCGCCCGGCGGGCGGTGCTGGCCGACACCGGCGCGCCCGCGCTCTACCGCGACCTCGTCGGCGAGGAGCACCTCCCCGCATCGTTGCTCCGTGGCCTGCGGCGGTTCGAGTACGACCACGGCACCTTCAAGGTCGACTGGGCCCTCGACGCGCCGGTCCCGTGGAAGTCCGAGCGTCTGGGCGACGCCGGCACGGTGCACCTCGCCGACTCGATGGACGACCTCACGGCGTACGCGGCGCAACTCGTCACCGACCATGTCCCCGAGCACCCCGCGCTCATCGTCGGCCAGATGACGACGACCGACCCGAGCCGCTCCCCCGCCGGCACCGAGACGCTCTGGGCGTACACCCACGTGCCGTCCCGAGTGCGGGGCGACGCCGGAGGCGAGTTGACCGGGCAGTGGAACGGCAGCGACAAGGACCGGTTCGCCGACCGGGTGGAGGCCGAGATCGAACGCCACGCTCCCGGATTCCGCGACCTCGTGCGGGCCCGCCACGTGATGGCGCCACCCGACCTCGAGGCCGCCGACGCCAATCTCGTCGCCGGCGCGATCAACGGCGGAACCGCCCAGCTGCACCAGCAGCTGGTGTTCCGACCCACGCCCGGGCTCGGCCGGGCCGAGACCCCGATCCGGGGGTTGTACCTGGCGTCGGCGTCGGCGCACCCCGGCGGCGGTGTCCACGGCGCTTGCGGCGCCAACGCCGCCCGGGCCGCGCTGGCCGCCGAGCAGCGTCACCGCGTCCTATCGCTTGGGCGCGGCAAGACCCGCTGACGCCCGGCGCGCCCGGTCGGCCTGCACACCGGCGACCACGATCAGGCCGCCGCCGACCGCTGCCGCGATCCCCGTGTAGTCGGTAGGGCCGGGGCCAGCGACGAGCAGCCCGACCACATGGTGCACGAACGCCACCCCCGCCCACATGAGCCCGAGCGGGATGCCGGCCGCCTCGCGCCACGCGGGCGCGAGCCAGGGATAGATGAGCGCGATCGCGGCGGTGAGCACCGAGAGCACGACCGCGGCCGTGAACCAGAAGCCCCACTCCGGGTCCGACGCCAGGTGGTCGACCCCGTGCACGACGACACCGGCGGCACCGGCGCAGTAGACGAGGTGCTCGCGCTCGATTCCGGCTCCGGAACGCTCGGCGAACAAGCGCGTCACGCTACCCTCACCCCGTGCCGATCCGGGTCGTCCTGGCCGAGGACAACTACCTCGTACGCGAGGGTGTGACCCGCCTGCTCGAGACCGCGCCGGACATCGACGTCGTCGCCGCCTGCGACGACTACGACTCGTTGCTCGCCACGGTCGACGCCGAGCAGCCCGACGTCGTGCTCACCGACATCCGCATGCCCCCGACCGGCACCGACGAAGGCATCCGCGCCGCCGAGCATCTGCGAGAGACACACCCCGAAACCGGCGTCGTCCTGCTCAGCCAATACGCCGATCCCGCCTACGCCCTGTCGTTCCTCGAGAAAGGCTCGGGGCGACGGGCCTATCTCCTGAAGGAACGGGTCTCCGATCTCGACCAGCTCCGCAACGCGATCGTCGAGGTCCACCGGGGCGGGTCGGTCATCGATCCCAAGGTGGTCGAGGCGCTCGTGGCGGCGCGGGCGCGCGCCGCCGAGTCCCCCATCACCCACCTCACCCCCCGCGAGCGCGAGGTCCTCGAGCAGATGGCCCAGGGCAAGAACAACGCCGGCATCGCCGGCGCGCTCACGCTCACGGAGCGGGCGGTCGAGAAGCACATCAACTCGATCTTCTCCAAGCTCGGGCTGTCCGAGGAGCCCGACGTGCACCGGCGGGTCAAGGCGGTGCTGCTGTTCCTGTCCGCCGGCGGGGGCTAACCCCACCCCGGAGACGCCTGCCCTCACCCTGGAAGAACCAGGCGACCGATGGAAGCATGAGACCGTGGCCGACACGCCCGTCTCGGTCCTGATCGTCGACGATCAGGCGCCCTTCCGCAGCGCGGCGCGGGCGGT
>JACDBD010000272.1 GCA_013695115.1 Actinomycetota bacterium
CCCCGGCCCCTGGACAGTCGGCTGCGTGCGGGAGCGGCGAGCGAAGCGAGCGCGACCAGGAGAGGTGGAGATGGCCGATGACCAGGTGACCAAGACCGAGGACGAGTGGCGCGAGAACCTCACGCCCGAGCAGTACCAGGTGCTGCGGAAGGCGGGGACCGAGCCCGCGTTCACCGGCAAGTTCTGGGACTGCCACGACGACGGCATGTACAAATGCGCGGGCTGCGGCGCGCCGCTGTTCAGCTCGCAGACCAAGTTCGAGTCGGGCACCGGCTGGCCGAGCTTCACCGAGCCCGCGGTCGCCGACGCGGTCGAGCTGCGCGAGGACAGCAGCCACGGAATGGTGCGAACCGAGGTTGTGTGCCGGCGCTGCGGCGGGCACCTTGGCCACGTCTTCCCCGACGGGCCCGGCCCGACCGGCCAGCGCTATTGCATCAACTCCTGCTCGCTCGACCTCGACCCCGACGCCGCGTGAGCAACACCGAGTGAGCGCGGCGCCGGCCGGCGCCGACTCGGCGGGGACGATTCAGTTCGGGAGCGCCGCCGGCCGGTGGGTGATCTTCGCCGCAATCCTGGGCTCCGGCATCGCGTTCCTGGACGGCACGGTGGTGAACGTCGCGCTGCCGGCGATCGAGCGCGACCTCGGCGGCGGCTTGTCCGGGCTTCAGTGGACGCTCGACGGCTACCTGCTCACGCTCAGCGCCCTGCTCCTGTTGGGTGGAGCGCTGGGCGACGAGTACGGACGCAAGCGGATGTTCGTCCTCGGACTCGTCGCGTTCACGGCGGCGTCGTTGCTCTGCGGACTTGCGCCGAACATCGGGACGCTCATCGCGGCTCGCGCGCTCCAGGGCGTCGGCGGGGCGTTGCTCGTGCCCGGGAGCCTGGCGCTGATCTCGGCCAGTTTCCGGAAGGAGGACCGGGGTGCCGCGATCGGCGCGTGGTCGGGTCTGACCGGCGTGTCGACCGCCATCGGACCGTTCCTCGGGGGCTGGCTGGTCGACTCGGTTTCGTGGCGACTCGTGTTCCTCATCAACCTGCCGCTGGCCGCGTTGGCGACGTGGGTCGCCCTGCGACACGTCCCCGAGAGCCGCGATCCCGAGGCCGGCCGCATGCCCGATTTCACCGGCGCGATCGCCGTAACCGTGGGGTTCGCCGGCGTCGTGTACGCACTCATCGAGGGGCCGAGCCACGGCTGGTCACCGGGGGTGATCGGCGCCGGCGCGGTGGGCGCGGTCGCGCTGGTGGCGTTTCCGTTCATAGAACTTCGCCAGGAGCACCCGCTCGTCCCGCTCGGCATCTTCCGGTCGCGTCAGTTCAGCGGGGCCAACCTGACGACGCTGGCGGTCTACGCCGGGCTCGGGACCGCGTTGTTCCTCGTCGTGGTCGAGCTCCAGACCGTGCTCGGGTACTCGGCCATCGAGGCGGGCTCGGCCCTGCTGCCCATCACGGTGATCATGCTGGCGCTGTCGGCGCGCGCCGGGCGACTCTCCCAACGCATCGGACCGCGGCTTCCCATGACGATCGGTCCGCTCGTGGTGGCGGCCGGCCTCGCCCTCCTCAGCGGCATCGGTACCGGCGACTCCTATCTCACCAGCGTGCTGCCCGGGGTGGTGGTGCTGGGTCTCGGCCTCTCGCTGACCGTGGCCCCGCTCACCGCCGCGGTGCTGGCCGCGGTGGAAGAGAACCACGTGGGCGTCGGATCGGGCGTCAACAACGCGGTGGCACGCGTCGCGTCGTTGCTGTCAGTGGCGGTGCTCCCTTCATTGGTGGGGCTGTCGACCGCGGCATCCGACACCGAGTTCACCGACGCGGTCGGTCGCGCCCTGCTCGTGTCGGCGGGACTGGCCGTCGCCGGGGGCCTGGTCGCCGCGATCACCATCCGCACGGCCGCCCCGCACCGGGCGATCACGCAGGCGTCGATCAGCCAATCGTGCCACGACCCCTGCATCGTCGACGAGCGCGCCGCCTGAGTTTCTGGCAGGGCGGTCTCCGGCAGGGGACCTCAGTCGTCGCCGCCCTTGCCCTTGCCCTTGCCCTTGCCCTCGTCGCTGTCCTCGTCGTCGTCGAAGGTCGGGGGTGGCGGGGGCGCGGTCGTCGTGGTCGTCGGGACGACGTCGATCTGGGCCGCGACGTCGGCCGCCGCCGCCAGGATCTCGGCGGCGCGGGCGTCGTCGACTTCACCGGCCTCGTTCAACTGTGCGACCGACGCTCGCAGCTCGGCCAGGCGCTGTTCGACCCCAGCGGGGTCGAACGATTGCGCCGACTGGCGGACCGCCTCGACCTGATACTGGAGGCTCTGCGACGCCTCGTCGCTGAGCCCCGGCGACTCGCTGCCGCACGCCGCGATCAGCACGACTGCGGCGGCACCGACGATGGCGCGTCCGAGTCGGGGGTTCACGGCCGCACCGACTCCTCGAGTTGCTCGAGCGCGTCGTCGAGCGATGCCGGGAGGGGCGGGCCCGACGCGCCGCCGCCCGCGACCGCCGCCGTAGTCGGGGTCGTCTCCGCCGGCACCACTGACGGACTGTCCGAATCCCGCAGCACGGCGACGCCGACCGCTACCCCGATCACCGCAGCGGCGGCCGCCACCACCCACCAGCCGACCGGAATTCGCTTCCGCGGCCGGGGCGGGGACGGCAATACCTGGGTTCCACGCGTCGGAGCCGGTGCCCGTGGCTGCGTCACCGGCTCGGTGTCGCCCGTCAACCCGCGCGCCATATCAGCCGCGTTCGAGAACCGGCGCGCCGGGTCCTTGTCCATAGCCCGCTCGATCGTGCCGACGAGCGCGGGATCCAGGTCCGGAGACAGCGAGCGCAGCGGCTCCGGGGCGCGGTCGAGGACCATCTGGGCCACCGCCACCGGCGTGTCGGCCTCGAACGGCTTGTGTCCCGACAGCGCCTCGTAGAGCACCACGCCGGCGGAGTAGAGGTCGCTCGCCGGGGTCGCGGCGCGGCCTTCGATCCGCTCGGGCGCGAGGTAGGCGGGCGTCCCGATCAAGCCGCCGGTCGCGGTCAGGTCGACCGCCGCCTCGGTGCTCTTGGCGATCCCGAAGTCGGCCACCTTCCACACGTCGTCATGGGCGCGCAGCACGTTGCCGGGCTTCACGTCGCGATGGCAGATCCCGGCGTCGTGGGCGACCTGGAGCGCGGCGAGCATCTGCGCGCCCGCGCGGCGCGCCGAGTCCGGCGCCAGGGGTGCACGGGCGATCTCGTCGGCGAGGGTGTCGCCGGGGAGGCGCTCCATGACGATGAACGGGCGGCCGTCCTCCTCTCCGGTGTCGAATACCGCGACCACGTTGGGGTGGGACAGCTGCGCCGCTGCCCGCGCCTCGGCCTCGAAGCGGACGCGAACCTCGGGATCGTCGGCCAGGTCGGCGCGGAGAAGCTTCACTGCCACCGGCCGGCCGAGGCGGTGATCGGTACCGGCGCGCACCTCGCCCATACCGCCGCGGCCGATGACCTCTCCGAGCTCGTAGCGCCCGGCGAGGCGCGCGTCAGTGTCGGCTCCTGCCATGCGCGGGCAGTATTACCCAGAGGAGACGACGTCGAAGCGGAGGGAGTGAGTGAGTGGGCGAGGGGGGACTTGAACCCCCACGTCCTTGCGGACACAGGCACCTGAAGCCTGCGCGTCTGCCAATTCCGCCACTCGCCCGGAGTGGACCAGAAAGCGTACCTGTCACCACCCGACTGGCCGATTACGTCGAGAGGGCCGCCGGTATGCTCCCCGCCGTGGGACTCAAGGGGTTCGAGCGCCGGCTCGAGCGCTTAGTCGAGGGCACGTTCGCCAAGGCCTTCCGCAGCGGTGTCGAGCCCGTCGAGATCGGCCGGAAGATCGTCCGGGCCGTCGACGCCGGCCGCACCCTCGGCGTGACCGGCCACAAGGTCGCCCCCAACCAGATCGTCGTGTACCTGTCGCCGGCCGATCTCGAGCAGTTCGAGTCGTATACCGACGCTCTCTCCCGCGATCTGGCTGAAGCCACTCGCGCCCACGCCAAAGAAGAGGGCTACCGCTTCATCGGGCCGGTCACGGTGGCGCTCGCGGCCGACGAGGCGCTGCGCGCCGGCGATGTCGAGGTGGTGGCCGACATCGCCGAGGGCGAGGGCGGCCGGGTGGGCTCGCTCGTGCTTCCCGACGGCGCCCGCGTCCCGCTGGGCGACGAGCCCGCCGTCATCGGCCGGCTCCCCGACTGCGCGGTGCCGCTCAACGACCCGCGCGCGTCGCGCCACCACGCCGAGGTCCGCCCCCACGGCGACGGGTTCGTGCTCGTCGACCTGGGCTCGATGAACGGCACCACTCTGAACGGCGTGGCCGTGAAACAGCAGGAGCTCGCCGACGGCGACGTCATCGGGGTGGGCTCCACCAACATCGGCTTCGAGGCCTCCTAGGCGACGCATGTCCGAAGCCGTCCTCACCGTCCTCAAGTTCTGCTTCCTCGCGCTGCTCTATCTCTTCTTGGCGCGCGTCGTGCGCGTGGTCGTGCTCGAGCTGCGGAGCCCCGCGG
>JACDBD010000025.1 GCA_013695115.1 Actinomycetota bacterium
GTGCTCCTCCGCGCGGTCGCGCTGCGGACGCGGGCGAGCCTGTCGGACGGGCTCGCGGTGCGCTACTGCCGCAACCCGGTCGCCTTCGCCCACGGGCTGCGGCGAATCTGCGAGCATCCCCGCGACGTCGCACGCGGCGATCCCGGCAACGCCCATCTGTGGCTCGAGTACCCGCACACGCGCCCGTCGCGGTGGTTCCTGCGCACCCACCGCATCCTGCCTCGACGCGTCGACCGCATCGAGCACCTCGCGCGTCTGCCTCAGTCCAGAGCGGCGAATACCTCGTCGAGCGGGGCGTGATCAGCGGTGTGAGCGTCGACGTGCTCGTAGCGCACCGTGTCACCGGGGCCGACCACGAACGTGGCGCCGAGCTGGGTGACGCGCCGACCTGACTTGTGGATCCGGTAGCCGGCTCGGCGCGCCCGACGCGCGCCCGGGAAACTCCGCGGGCTGAACAGGCCCCATGGAGTCGCTCGCTTCACCGCCGCGGCCCGTGCCGCCGCTGAGTCGTCGTCGACCAGCACCGGGAAGGGGACCTTCTCGTCCTCGACGAAGCGGGCCGCGTACCGCTCGTCCCCGGTGCCCACGGCTACCACCTCGGCGCCCTTCCCGCTGATCTCGTCGTAGCGCTCGCGCAACTGCGCGGCGTGCTCCCGGCAGAGCAGTCAGCCGAAGTGCCGCAGGAACACCAGGATCACGGGGCGGTCGGCCCAGAAGGCCCCCAGCCGCCGCGGCGTCCCCGTGGAGTCGGGGAGCTCGAGGTCGGAGAGGGTGCCGAGGTCCACGACAGGGCACAATAGAGGTATGACGCAGACGCAGACCGGCAAGACCTTCACCCGCATGGACGAGTCGACCGCCGAGGAGTGGGCGACCATCGGTGCCGAGACCGCCAAGAACCAGCCCCGGGTGGCTGACCGCGTCCTCGACCTGCTGCGGTCCTTGGAGGGCATCACCGACGGCTTCGCGGTCAACCAGCTGACCCACTGCCTCCAGACCGCCACCCGGGCCGAGCGGGCCGGCGCCGACGACGAGGTGGTCGTGGCGAGCCTGTGCCACGACGTGGGCAAGGCCGTGAGCGTGTTCAACCACCCCGCCATCGCGGCGGAGATCCTGCGCCCGTACGTGCGTCCCGACGTGTACTGGATGATCCTCGTGCACCAGGACTTCCAGGGGCGGCACTACTACCAGCACTTCGGTGGCGATCCCGACAGCCGCGAGCAGTACCGCGGCCATGAGTCGTTCGGGCTGGCCGAGCGGTTCGCCGACGAGTGGGACCAGACCGCCTTCGACCCCGAGTACGACACCTTCCCGCTCGAGCACTTCGAGGAGCGGCTGCGGAAGGTGTTCTCGGAGGCCCGCTACTCGTAACTCTTCTGGTCGCGCTCGCTGGCTCTCACCCCCCGCGAGGCGACGCAAGCGACGCCAGCACGCCGATGAGCGCGTCGCGCTCGTCCGCCTGGGCCGCGCCGTCACGCACGCGGGGTGGCAGCTCGAGCTGGACGCCGCCGCGCCGGGCCCGGTTCACCGGGTTGTCGGGGTGGAGGCCGCGGAGCGGGCTGGGGATGGCGTCCAGGTCGTCGATGATCCGGTAGCCCGGGAGCGCGTCCCGGAGGATACGGGCGGCGCGTTGCGCCAACTCGCGGTTCGTGCCGCCGACCAGCAGGGCGCGCCACAGGTCCTTGCGGCCGTAGCCGTGGATGGACACGACCTCGTCGACGTGGGCGAGGAACTGCGCCAGCGCCACCGACTCGGCCGGGTCGTACCGGTACGACGGGATGTGCCAGCGCAGGTCCTCGGGCTGGCACACGGAGTACAGCGACGCGCCCCCGGCATCGGCCGCGGCGCGCGCGATCTCCGCCGTTCCCCGTTCAAGGCTGCCGCCGTGGAGCGCGAGAAAGCCGAAGCGCGAGCGCAGCTCGACTTCCTCGGCAACGCCGGGATGGCGGAGGAGATCCGCGAACACCGACGGGATTCTGACCGCTGGAACCCGGGCGGTACCATCCCGCCGGCCCGCCATCGTGGAGACTGTGCAGATCGATTTCAACCAGTCGGAGCGGGCCAGCCTCGGCGTCGAGATGGAGTTCGCGCTCGTCGATCGCGACACCGGCGAGCTCGTCAGCGCGGCCTCGGACATGCTCGGCGTGCTCGGTCAGGGCCATCCCGACGGTGTCCACCCGAACGCCAAGCACGAGCTGTTCGAATGCACCGTGGAGGTCATCACGGACGTGTGCACGACGGTGGCCGAGGCCCGGGCCGACCTCGCCCGCACGATCGAGCTCGTGTCCGCCGAGGCCAAGGGGCGGGGTCTCGCCCTGATCTGTGTCGGGACGCACCCCTTCTCGCGGTGGCGCGACCAGACCGTGAGCCCCAACCCCCGCTACGCCGACCTGGTCGAGGAGATGCAATGGACCGCGTTGCGCCTCCAGATCTTCGGCGTGCACTTCCACGTGGGCGTGCGCTCGGCCGAGAAGTCGATTGCAATCGCCAACGCCCTCTGCGCCTATCTCCCCCATCTCCTCGCGCTGGCGGCGTCGAGCCCGTACTGGGAGGGCCACGACACCGGGCTCGCGTCCTGTCGCTCCAAGGTGTTCGAGGGCCTGCCCACCGCAGGACTGCCCTACCGCATGGCCGACTGGGCCGAGTTCGAGCAGTTCATGGAGACGCTCGTCAACGCCCAGGCGATCCGGACCATCCGCGAGGTGTGGTGGGACATCCGGCCCCATCCGATCTTCGGCACCGTGGAGCTGCGCATGTGCGACGGCATCCCGACGCTGCGCGAGGTCACCGCGCTGGCCGCGCTCGCGCAGAGCTTGGTGGAGTGGCTCGACCGCCGGATCGACGCCGGTGAAGAGCTCCCGGCACCCAGCGAGTGGGTGGTGCGCGAGAACAAGTGGCTGGCGGCGCGGCACGGCCTCGACGCCCAGTTCATCGTCGACGAGCGCGGCAACCGCCGCCCCGCCCGCGACGAGATCGTCGCCCTCGTGGACGGGCTCGAGCCGGTCGCGCGCTCGCTCGATTGCGGCGCCGAGCTCACCGGCATTGCCGCCATCCTCGAGCACGGTCCCAGCTACCAGCGGCAGCGCGCGGTCGTCGAGCGGGGCGGCACGCTCGCCGACGTGGTGGCGAGCCTGGTCGCCGAGCTCGCCTCCGACTCCCCGGGCGCGGCGCCGTGACCACCGTCGACGCGGTCCTCGACGACTTCCTCGCCGAGCACATCCAGGAGCTCGTGGCCTTTCGCCGTCACCTGCACGCCCGCCCCGAGATCGGCTACGACGAGCACGAGACCACCGCCCTCGTCGCCCAGCGCCTCCAGGTCGCGGGCCTGACCCCCCGCGAGCTGGCGGTGGGCACGGGCCTGGTGTGCGACGTCCCCGGTCCCGACGCGCCGCGACCCCGCGTCGCGCTCCGAGCCGACATCGACGCGCTGGCAATGACCGACGAGAAGGAGGTGGCGTACCGGTCGCAGCACCCGGGCATCGCCCACGCCTGCGGACACGACGTCCACACGACGATCGTGCTCGGCTGCGGGCTCGCCCTCGCCCGGCTCCTCGGCGACGCGCCGCGGGGCAGCGTGCGCCTCGTCTTCCAACCCGCCGAGGAGACTGTGCCCGGCGGCGCGCTCGACGTGATCGCGGACGGCGGCATCGACGACGTCGATGCGATCTTCGGACTGCACTGCGACCCCAAGCTCGATGTCGGCCGCTTCGGCGTGCGGCCGGGACCGATCACCGCCGCCGCCGATCTGGTCGAGATCCGGATCCACGGGCCCGGCGGCCACACTGCCCGCCCTGCGCTGACCGTCGACCTCGTCGCGACTGCAAGCGAGGTGGCGACGACGCTCCCGCAGCGACTCCGGGAGCGCGAGCCGGCGCTCAGCCTCGTCTTCGGCTCGGTGCATGCCGGCGACGCCGCCAACGTCATCCCGTCGCTGGCGGTCCTGCGGGGCAGCGTGCGTACCCCCGATCGCCAGGCGTGGGACGCGGCGCCCGCGCTCCTCGAGGCGGAGCTCAACGACCTGCTGTCGAGTTCGGGCGCGACCCACGAGATCGCCTACTCCCAGGGCCCACCGCCGGTCGACAACGAGCCCGCCGCCACCGCGGTGCTCGCCGGCGCCGCCCGCGCCGCGCTCGGCCCCGACGGGCTGCGGGATGTGCCCCAGAGCGACGGCGGGGACGACTTCGCCTGGTACCTCGAACGAGTCCGCGGCTCCTACGGGCGGCTCGGTGTCCGCACCCCGGGGAGCACCGACCCGCCCCTCGATCTGCACGCGAGCACGTTCGACGTCGACGAGCGCGCCATCGAGCACGGCATCCGGGTCCTCGTCCACGCCGCGCTCAGCGCCCTCCACGGCCTGGCCTGACCCCCCGCGACCCCGCCGATCCCGAGGACAACTTCGGCCTCGTGCGCGCCGACTACAGCCCAAGGAGCCGGCCCTCTCAGCCTTCGAAGCGGTCGTGCGCGGCTGAGATGACATCACGCGCCCGGCCCGACGCGAGGTCACCCGGTGCGGTTGGTGCACTCGACGTAGATCGACGGGTAAGGGTTCACCGGCGGGCCCCCGCCGGGGTGGATCTCGAAGTGCAGGTGCGGGGTCCCGGTGGCATTGCCGGTGTCGCCGACGTACCCGATGACCTCGCCGGCGACGACGCCGCGCTTCGCTCCCACCGCTGCGCCCGTGTGGGCCCAGGCGTCGAAGTGGGCGTAGAAGTACTCGTTGCCGTCTTCGCCCTCGAGCCAGATCGCGTAGCCGCTCTTGGCGCCGACCGCCCACTTGATCTCGCCATCGACCACCGCCACGCTCGGCGTCCCGCGGGGGGCCAACACGTCGGTCCCCTCGTGCACGGTGCCCCCGGAGCGGGGTGCGTGCCAGTCGTTCGTGAACGTGACGGTGCCGGTGACCGGGCACAGGATGTCGTAGGCCACCCCGTCGGGCGGAGGCAGCTTCACGCACGCGGCCGTGAGCACGACGAAGGCGGCGAGAGCAAGGGGGGCGGATCTGCGGATGGGAGACATTGATGGGCTCTCGGGATCGTCGGTCTGGGACGGTGGCCGGGCTCGGCGCGCTGCAACCTGGCGGCACGCTCTTGCCTCCTCCCGGGAGGTATCTCGGCCGGTCGCCCCGCGGCCTTGAGGCCGATCGGGCGCTTTGGGGTTGACCCCGGCGGTGCCGACGGGCATTCTCAACGGCACTCCCCCGCCCGATTCCCCCGTCCGAGTCCGGCCGCGCGGCCGGGATACCCGGGGACGGGGCGGCGATGCGGGCAGCCCGGTCACTCCCCCAGCCGGCTTCAAGCCGGGGCGGGGACAGGCCGACACAAGGGGCGATGCGTGCTTCTCGCCTGGTCCGGACGCGCCCCGCCGCGGTGGCGGCAACCCTCGCCGTCGTGATCGTCGCGGCTGCGCTGGGGCCGTCCCGTCCGGCCGCGGCCCGTGACCCAATCACCGAGGCTCGAGCCCAACTCGACCAGGCGCGCTCGGCGGCGCTCGAAGCAGCGCAGCAGTACGACTCGACCGTGGCCGAGCGCCAACAGACCGAGGCCCAGATCGCGTCGCTGACCGAGACCATCCCCCTGCTCCGGGCCCGTGAGGCCCAGCTGCGCGTCGTCGTGTCCGAGCGCGCCGCCGCCCTCTACCGCAACAGCGACTCGGGCACGACGTTCCAGGTCAGCGGGGAGGGCGATCCCACCGACGGCGCCCGCCGGACGGAGCTGACCGAGGCCGCCACCGAGTACGACGTCGACACCGCCCGCCAGCTGCGCGAGACCACCGAGCAGCTCGCCCAGGCCGAGGTCGAGATGCGGTTCCGCAAGACCCAACTCGATGAGCTGCTCGTCCGGCTCGAGCGGGAGCAGCTCGACTTCGACGCCAAGGTGGCGACGGCCGAGAAGGCGCTCTGGCGGGCCGAGGTCGTGGGTGCGATGCGGGCCAGGGGAACGACCACGATCATGGGCGCGTCTGCGCTCGCTCCCGAGGACATCGCCGGCTGGTTCCGCGCCACCGGCGGCCGAACCACCGTCGCAGGCATCAGCATCGAGGAGCTCGCCGCCATCTACGTCGAGGAGGGCGCGGCCGCCGGGGTGCGGGGGGACGTCGCCTTCGCCCAGTCGATCGTCGAGACCGGGTCGTTCAATGCCATCGGTCCCAACAACTTCGCCGGCTTGGGCGCGTGCGACTCGTGCTCCGACATGACCCACTTCCCCACCCCGCGCGACGGGGTTCGGGCCCAGGTGCAGCACCTCCGTAACTATGCCGATCCCAACTCGCGGTCGGACGGGCTCGGCCATCCGCCGTCGCCGTTCTGGTACGGCCCCGGCGACTTCGACAGCTTCTTCGCCAAGGGCTGGTGCTCGACCTGGGAGGAGATGGGCGCGGGGAACTGGGCCACCGACCCGGGATACGCGCCCAAGGTCCTCGCGGTCTACGACCGCATGCTCGAGTACGGCACCTGACACGCTCGCCGGCTAGAGCGGCAGCCGTTCAGCCGCGTCGAGCAGATCTTCTCGATGGGCGGGATCGGCGATGGCGGCCAGTGCCCGGGCCCGCTCCCTGACCGTGAGGCCGCGCAGCTCGGCGGCGCCGTGCTCGGTCACGACCACGTCGAGCTGGTGCCGGGGAGTCGTCACGACCGCGCCGGATGCGAACCGGGCGACGATGCGCGACACCGGCGTGCCGTCCACGGCCACGGTCGACGGGAGGCACACGAGCGACCGATCCTCGAGCTCCTGGCCGGGGGCAGCCACGAAGTCCTCGTGGCCGCCCACACCGGAGAACTGCACGCCCTCGATAGTGTCCGCCATCAGCTGGCCGTGCAGGTCGACCGCCACCGCGCCGTTGACCGTGACCATGCGCCGGTTGCGGGCGATGATCGCGGGTGCGTTGACCTGCTCGACCGGCAGGAAGCGGACATCGTCCCGCTCGTCGAGCCACTCGTAGAGCTCGGCCGTCCCGGCGGCGAAGGTCGTGACCGAGAAGCCGTCGTACACGCCCTTCCGATTGCTGACTTTGCCCGCCTGGTGGAGGTGCATGAGCCCGGTGGTGAACATCTCCGAGTGGATCCCATAGTCGCCGCCGGGCCCGTCGGCGAGCAGCCGGGCGAACGTGCTGGGGATGCCGCCAATGCCGGTCTGGAGCGTGCAGCCGTCGCTGACGAAAGCCCGGGCGTGCTCGGCGATGGCCCGGTCGACCGGCGTCTCCTCTGCATCCGGAATCGTGACCGGCGCACGGTCGCCCTCGACGATGACGTCGGCCTCGTCGACGTGGAGTTCGTGCGGATGCTCCGGAAGCCCGAGCGTCCGCGGCAGCTGCGGGTTGACCTCGACGACGAGGACGCGATCGGGATCGGCTCCGCAACAGTGGAGCTCGCGCACCGTCCCGCCGGCGTGCAGCGAGAGGCTCATGGCGCCGGCGGCATCGGGCGTCGCCGCCGCCGTCGCCATCACCCGGGGCGCGGCCAGCTCGAGGAGCGGTGCGAAGCGGCGGAAGTCGGCGGGGACGAAGGCGATGTCGTGCCCGGCGTCGCGCAGCATCCGCTCCACCGGCCCGAAGAACCCACTGCGGTAGCGCACCCCCGGCCTCGTGAACAGCTCGTAGAGGTCGCCGAGCAGTGCCCCGGAGACAGTCAGCTCGTCGAAGTGCTCACGGGCGCCGAGCGCGTGCAGGAACGCGCCGGGCTGACCGGGCCCGAGCGGGATGCCGAGCGTGTCGACCGGCCGGACCAGCTCGACCGCGGCCTCGAGCGGGAGACGTTCGGGCACGGACGCCGCGAGCCGGCCGGGTTCAGTCGGTGAGCACGTTGGGGCGGGGCAGCCCCTCGGCTTCGCAGAGCGCGTAGTAGGCCGCCAGCGCGCCGGCACCGTCGGTCACGCTCTCGACGTTCCCATCAGCGTCGAGGTTGAGGTTCGCCCCGTACATGTGGAACCACACGAGGGCGTCGTCCTCCACGCACTGCAGCGTGTGCACCGAGCCCGCGGGCTCGTAGAGGAACGAGCCCGCCCGGTTGACGTACTCGTACTCCTTGTACTTCCACGCGCCCGAGACCGTGTAGCCCCAGACCGGACCGGTGTGACGGTGCTTCTGGACCTCGTAGCCGGCCTGGAAGATGTTCGCGACAATCCAGAGGCCCTCCTGCTCCTTCACCTGGAGCACCTTGAGCTTGCTGCCGCCGCCGATGTCGGCCCAGGGGAGCTCGTCCGCTCCGACATGGACCGCAGTGGGTATCTCACCAGTGAGCGTCATGACCGCAGACCGTAGAGTCTGCCCGTGGGCGCGGTCGACACCGGCACCATCGACATCTACGAGCCCGACCGGTACCTCGACGGCCCGCCCCACGAGGTGTTCGAGCACCTGCGGCGGACGGAGCCGGTGTACTGGCAGGACATGCCCGACGGCACCGGCTACTGGGCCGTCCTCAAGCACGCCGACGTGGTGCACGTGGCCCGCGAGCCGAACGTGTTCTCGGCGTCGGAGGGCGGCGTCGTGCTCGAGGACCTCGACCCCGAGCGGCTGGCGATGATGCGCAACATGCTCCTGGCGATGGACCCGCCCCGCCACGTCGCGTACCGCCGCCCGCTCGCCGACAGCTTCAAGGCCCGCGTGATCGGCGGGCTCGAAGCGCGGATCCGGATGATGTGCCGGGAGATCATGGAGCGGGTCGGCGAACACGACGACGTCGAGTTCGTCCACGACATCTGCGGCTCCCTGCCGTCCCAGGTGATCGGTGAGCTCATGGGGCTGCCGCGCGAAGACTGGAGCCGGATCCACCGCTGGGCCGAGCGCAACACCAGCGGACAAGACCCGGATCTCGCCCGCCACGATCCCGAGCACGACGACGGCGATCCCTCGGTGAACATGGCGCTGTACGCCATCGAGTTCGCGGCGGCGCGGCGGAACGAGCCGCCCGGCGAGGACCTGACGTCGCTCATCCTCGCATCGGAGTTCGACGGCGCCCCGATGACCGACATCGACTTCGGGAGCTTCTTCGTACAGCTGGTCACCGCCGGCAACGACACGACGAAGACCATGCTGTCGGCGGGGCTGCTGGCGCTGCTCGAGCATCCCGACCAGCTCGCCGAGCTCCGCACTGACCGCAGCTTCGTCCCCGGCGCGGTGGAGGAGATCCTGCGCTGGGCGAACCCCCTGCACTATTTCCGGCGGACCGCCACCGCCCCCACCGAGATCCGGGGCGTACGGGTCGCCGCCGGGCAGAAGCTGGCGATGGTGTACACGTCGGCGAACCGCGACGAAGACGTGTTCGAGAACCCGCACCGCTTCGACATCCACCGCGACCCAAACCCGCACCTGTCATTCGGCATCGCCGAGCACTTCTGCCTCGGCGTACACCTGGCCCGCCTCGAAGGGCGGATCTTCTTCGAGGAGCTGCTCGACACGTTCGCGACCATCGAGCTCACCGGCGAGCCCTGTCGCACCCGCTCGAACCTCAACAACGCATTGAAGGCACTGCCGGTTCGGCTCGGGCGCTGAGTGGATCGCTACGGCTCGAGGATGACGAGCGGGATGTCGCGGTCGGTGCGCTTCTGGTACTGCGCGTAGCCCTTATAGGCGTCGACGACGCGCGGCCAGAGCTCGGCCTTCTCCTCTGTGGATGCGATCCGGGCCCGCATCGGTCGGGTCTTCCCCTCCATGGTGAGCTCGACCGCGGGCTGGTCGCGCAGGTTGAGGTACCAGGTTGGATGGCGGTCGTCGCCGCCCCAGGACGCGACCAGCACCACCCGGTCACCGTCCTGGACGGGCGAGGTGAGCATGGTGGTGCGCTGCTTCCCGCTCTTCCGCCCGGTTGTGGTGAGCATCACGACGGGCATTCCGAATCCCTTGTTGGCCAGCCGCCCCTTGCTCGCGCGGAAGATCGCCTCGTGCAAACCGGTCACGACCTTGGCGGCGACATCCTTGGCGTTGACCATCCCGCGGTCAGCCTCCGCCTTCCGCCATCGCAGCGGCGCGCTTGCCCATCTCCTCGGGAGGTACGTCCTCGACATGCGTTGACACGCTCCAACGGTGCCCGAACGGGTCCTCGAACTGACCCGACCGGTCGCCGTAGAACTGATTCTCGGGAGCACGCAGCTCCTTCGCGCCCGCCTTCAGCGCGGTGGCGAAGGTCTTGTCGACGTCGTCGACGAACACGCTGATGGTCACGGGGGTGCCACCGATCTTCTTGGGGCTCTCGTGGCCCATGTCGGGGAAGGCGTCCGCCAGCATGATCACGGAGTCGCCGAGCTGAAGCTCGGCGTGCCCGACCTTGCCACCCGGCGCGGGCATGCGCATGCGCTCCTTGGCGCCGAGGACGTTCGTGTAGAAGTCGATGGCCTTGGCGCCGTCGTCGACGACGAGGTACGGGCTGACCTGGGGATAGCCGTCGGGAATGGGCTTGACCGGACTCATGGGCGCTCCTTCACTCCGGGGGGTCGGGTGGTGATTCTGACCCGTGGCCGAGCGGGAGGCGAACGACGAAGCGGGCGCCGGTGCCATGGTTCGGGCCGACGGTGATGGTCCCGCCGTGGCGGCTCACGATGTCGCGGGTGATGGCGAGTCCGAGTCCGCTGCCGCCCTCGGCGCGCCCCCGAGCTTCGTCCACGCGCGCGAACCGCTCGAAGATCCCGGCCGCCTGGTCGGCGGGGATGCCAGGACCGTCGTCGGCAACCACGAACGCGACCCCGGCACCGTCTTCCCCCAGCGTGATGGTCACGCGTGAGCGGGCGTGACGCTCGGCATTGTCCAGCAAGTTGCGCACTACTCGCCCGAGCTGATCGCCGTCGCCGGTCACCTGGGCGCCTGACACCGCCGTTGTGTCCACCTCGAGATCCCGGCGGGCGCGCACGGTGCGAGCTTCCTCCAGCACGATCTCGTCGAGGTCCACCGAATCGTGCCGTAACCCGGCGGCGCCGGCGTCGCTGCGCGCCAGGTACAGCAGGTCGTTCACCAATCGCTGGAGCCGCACGGTCTCCTCGAGCACGCTTCGCTGCGTCGCGCCGAGGTCGCGCTGCTGGGGATGAGCGAGATCCACCTCGAGCTCCGATCGGATGCTCGTGAGCGGCGTGCGCAATTCGTGAGACGCGTCGGCGACGAAGCGCTGCTGCCGTTGGTGTGCCGCCTCCACCCGGCGGAGCGAGCGATCGACCACGAACCAGATGATCGCGGCGACAACGACGAGGACTCCCGGGAACGCGACCGAGAGATTGCGCCTGAGGACGGCAACACTCTCGTTGGCGTCATCGAGTTCACCGGCGACGTAGAGCACGTAGCGACCATCCGGTCCCTCGATCCGGCGGGCCAGGAGCCGGAACTCGGCACCCGGATCCCCGAGCGGGAGGTTGTCGACTGTCGTGACGCGCGCTCGCCGGCCGGGCGGGGGCGGCTCCGCCACCGCCGGGTCGCCGGCGATGTTGGGGCTGGCAGCCACCACGTCGCCGCCGGCCGCCACGAGCTGAGCGAGGCCGTCGTCGTCGTACTCCCGCGCCAGTGGGTCCTCGATCGTGCCTCCCGAGACCAGCGCGGTGATGTCGTCGGCACGCTGCTCCACCCGGTCGTCGATGACGTTGGTCAGCGCCCGACGCTGGGTCCCCACCGACCACACCGCGGTGCCGACCAGCACGAGCGCCACGACACCTGTCGCAACCGCGGTGATGCGGAACCGGACGCTCCCGAACAGCCGGCGCAGGCGGCTCCTGCTCGCGTTAGCCGCCATCAGCAGCGAGGCGGTACCCGGCGCCTCGGACGGTCTCGATGGCCTTACGGCCGAACGGCTCGTCGATCTTGCGGCGGAGATGCCGGATGTAGACCTCCACGATGTTCGGGTCGCCGTCGAATTCGTAGTCCCACACGCCCTCGAGGAGGCGCAACTTCGGGATGACCTCCCCCGCCCGGCGAATGAGGAACTCCAGCACCGCGAACTCGCGCGCCGTCAACGTGATCTCCGCGTCACCGCGCCAGCAGCGGTGCCGGGCCGGGTCGACGCGCAGGTCACCGGCCTCGATCGGTGCGGGCGCGCTGCGGTTGGCCCGCCGGAGCAGGGCGCGGACGTGGGCGACCAGCACAACGAAGGAGAACGGCTTGGTGAGGTAGTCGTCGGCGCCGGTGTCGAGCGCCTCGGCCTCGTCGAGGTCGCCGTCCTTGGCCGTGAGCATCAAGACCGGCGTCCAGTTCCCTGCCTCCCGGAGCGCCGCGCACACGTCGAAGCCGTTCTTCCCCGGCAACATGATGTCCAGCACGATCGCGTCGTACTCGTGCTCCGTGGCCATCCAGAGCCCGTCGACGCCGTCGCCGGCCACGTCGACCGCGAGGCCCTCCCCTTCGAGCCCGCGCTTGACCGCCGCGGCCACTTTGGGCTCGTCCTCGACCACCAGCACTCTCATCCACGGGCTCCTCTACGGTTGAGCCTGGCTATTGGTACCTGAACGCGGGCTGAAAGGGCCATCGCTCCGAGTTTGGCGTTCAGGGTGGGTTCAGCGCCGGTGCGGCATGCTCACGAACGACCGAAGAAACGACGAGTCCAGGAGGACCGATGCAAGGTCGAACGAAGATCCTCATCGCCGGGGCCGCCGCGGTGGTGGCCCTCGGTACGGGGACCGGAATCGCCATCGCCGGCGGTGGTGGCGACGACGACGAGGCCCCGATCACCGGCAGTGCCCTCGAGCAGGCCAAGGCGGCCGCGCTCGCGGAGACCGGCGGCGGCACCGTCACCGAGACCGAGGTCGGCGACGAGGAGAGCCTCTACGAGGTCGAGGT
>JACDBD010000273.1 GCA_013695115.1 Actinomycetota bacterium
GCGCCACCGTTGCTTCGCGCCCGGCTGGTCCGGCTGCGGAACCGGCGCGCCGGCCATCCGTCGAGCGCGACCCGGCCTCCGGGCGGATGGCTGGTCGAGCGCGACGGGGTGGTGGACCTCGCCGCCCGCCCGCCCGACCACCTGGCACTCCACCTGGGGTTGGACGCCGCGGTCGCGGTCGCCGGCGCCCGACCGGGACCAGGGCTGCTCGACTGGCTCGGTAGCCTCGACGACACCTCGATCCGTTGGGACGACGACGCGACGCGCGCGCTGTTCGACGTCCTTACGTCGGGCAATGTGCGCTCGTGGCGCTTCCTGGAGACGACCGGGCTCCTCGAACGGGCACTTCCCGAGCTGGCCGAAGCGGTGCGGCGGCGGCGCGCCGACCCCGTCGTCGTCGAACCGAGCCACGTGCTGCGGTTCTCACTGGTCGAGGCCATTCGTGAGCTCACGGCCACCGACGAGGCCGCGGCCGAAGCCCATTCCCGGCTCGAGCACCCCGAGTGGCTGCTGCTCGCCGCGCTCATCCTCGACACCGCCGGCGACGACGCGTCTCCGGTCGACCTCGCCCGTCGCCTCGTCAAGCGGCTCGACCTCGGCGCCGCCGCCGAGCAGGAGATCGCGCTGCTCGTCGGCGACAGCGCCCTGCTGCGCGCCGCCGCCACGCGCGTGGACGGGCTCGCCCAGGACACCGTCCTCCAGCTCGCCACCCACATCGACCGCCCCGAGCGCGTCCGCGCCCTCTACCTGCTCAGCCTGGCCCTCGGTGAGCTCGAGCCGTGGGAACGCCGGCGGCTCGACGAGCTGGTCGAGCGCGTCCTGGGAGTCCTCGACGAACCCGAGCTGACCGGGCTCGACGCCCGCAACGTGGTCGAGCGGCGCAAGGCCGAGGCCGCGCGGCTGGTCGGCGGTGCGTCATGGACCGCCGATCGCATCGAGCACGCCCCCCGTGGCTATGTGCTCACCCAGCACGCGCCCGACATCGCCCGTCATGCCGCCCTGCTCGAGCCCCTTCCGCCGCGTGGGCGGGCCCGGGTCGGGACGATGGCCGAGTCACCGCACGAGTGGCGGGTCGAGGTGGCGAGCCGCGACGTTCCCGGGCTGCTCGCGACCGTGTCCGGTGTCCTCGCCGGTCACGGGCTCGACGTCCTCGAAGCGGTGGTCGCGACCTGGCCCGACGGGGGCGCGCTCGAGTCGTTCCGGGTGCGGGCGACGACCGCGCCCGACCGGGGCGCGTTGGAGGACGCGGTGGTCGCCGCTCTCGGACGCCCACTCGCGTCACCACCCGATCCCGGCGCCGACGTGCGCTTCGACGACGACGGTTCCCCCTGGTACACGCGTTGCGAGGTACGGAGCCGCGACCGCCGCGGGCTGCTCCACTCGATCACCGCCGGGATCGCCAGCGCCGGCGCCAGCGTGCACTCGGCCCGGGTGCTCACCGACAACCGCCGGGCGGTCGACCGCTTCGAGCTCACCGACCGCCGCGGCAACAAGCTCGACGACGCGACCAAGGACGCGATCCGCCAGGCGATCACCGGCGGTGTGAACGGCGCCGGCGGTCGGCTGGCGTCGGGCCGATGGCTGTCAGGTCGGCGTCAGCGTCGCGACGCGACTCGTTCACGCGCCGGCACCGGTGAGGAAACGCGCCCTTCCTAGCGTCACCTCCAAGGTTCATATCCGTCAGGAGGGCGACAGTGAGACTCAGGAGCAAGCTCGCGATCGCGTCCGTGCTGGCCGTGGCGTTGGTGGTCGTCACGGCGTCGGCCGCGTTCGCCGGTGAAGAGCCACCGGGTGTGGGGGACGTGGTCCCGACGGCCACCGACCAGACCGCCGTCGGCCTGAACATGCTGTGGGTGGTGATCGGCGCGCTGCTGGTGATCTTCATGCAAGCGGGCTTCGCGCTGGTCGAGACCGGGTTCTGTCGGGCCAAGCACGCCTCCCACGTGTTCAGCACGAACTTCGCCATCTTCGGCCTCGGCTTCGTCGCTTTCTTCGTCTGCGGGTACGCGTTCATGTTCGGCGGGTTCAGCTACCCGGGCTACTTCGGCCTCGACGGGCCGATCGGCCATTCGCTGATCGGCTTCAGTGACGACAAGTGGGTCTTCCTCTGGCGCGACGGCTTCTTTCTCACCGACCTCGGTGGGCTCAAGGGCAACGCCGCCCAAGGGGCCCCGACGGCGGCGTTCTTCCTCTACATGGTGGCGTTCATGGACACCACCGCCACCATCCCCACCGGCGCGATGGCCGAGCGGTGGAAGTGGAAGGCGTTCGTGGGCTGGGGGTTGTTCTGCGGGGCGATCTACTACCCGCTGTTCGGCGCCTGGACCTGGGGCGGCGGCTGGCTCAACCAGCTGGGCAACAACCTGAAACTCGGTTTCGGGTACGTGGACTTCGCAGGGTCAGGAGTGGTCCACGCGATGGGCGGGATCGCCGGGTTGGCGGGCGCGCTCGTGTTGGGAGCACGGATCGGGAAGTACGGGCCCGACGGTAAGCCCCGCACGCTGGCGGCGCACAACATTCCGATGGCGATGCTGGGCACCTTCATCCTGCTGTTCGGGTGGTTCGGCTTCAACGCCGCCTCGACGTTCGCGGCCACCGACGTGCGCTTCGCGGTCGTTGCGGTCAACACCGCGATCGCGGCGGCGTTCGGGGCCACGGCGGCGATGTTCTACGCCATGCGGCGCCTCGGGAAGCCCGACCCTGGGATGATGGCCAACGGCATGCTCGCCGGCCTGGTGGCGATCACGGCGCCGTGCGCGTTCGTGCAACCGTGGGCGGCGGCCGTCATTGGTTCCATCGCGGCCGTGCTGGTCATGGAATCGATCCTGTTCATCGAGCGGCGCGGGATCGACGACCCGGTGGGCGCGATCTCGGTCCACGGTGTCGGTGGGATCTTCGGGGTGCTCTCGGTCGGGATCTTCTCCAGCGGCGACTACGGCGCCGGCTGGAACCTGACCACCAAGGGGTCGGCGGCGGAGGCGTCGGTCACGGGCGTCACCGGGATCCTGTACGACTTCGACCTCGGGCTGCGCCAGCTCGGTTCCCAAGCCGTCGGCGCGGCCGTGATCGTCTTCGTGATGGGCGGTCTTGCCTTCGGGTTCTTCAAGCTCCAGAACCGGTTCATGAAGGGCGGCATCCGGCCCACCGAGGAGGTGGAGCAGGCCGGCCTCGACCTGCCCGAGATGGGCGGCCTCGCCTACGACAACATCGTCGTCAACGAGATCGACGTCATCGGTCCCGAAGGCGCGAAGGTGCTGGCGAGCGGAGGTCCTTCGCAAGGCCCGAGCACCGGGCGGTAACGCGAGGCGCGACGCGGCGCAACGCGGCGTTCGCGCCCGGCGTAGTGTTCGGAACCGTGAGTGAGCCCCACGCCGTCGCCCCGTCCGACCTGCTGCGGTGGTCCGAGACCCTGTCGGGGATCGCGCGCACCGGCCTCGGGTTCACCCAGAGCCTCTACGAGAAGGAGCGCTTCGAGGAGGTGCTCAAGGTCGCGTCCGACATCCGTGCCGCCGCACTCGAAGAAGCCGAGTCGGACGCGCTGTTCGAGGAGTGGCTGGCCTCCGTCGGCGAGGGGATCGCCGGGTATGTCACCCCGAAGGTCGCGTGCGCGGCGGTCGTCGGCAACGAGGAGGACGAGATCCTGCTCACCCAGCGCTCCGACTCGGGCATCTGGCTCTACCCGGTGGGCTGGGCCGACGTCGGCTACTCGCCCGCCGAGGTGGCGGTCAAGGAGGTCTACGAGGAGACCGGCATCGAGGTCGAGCCGGTGTCGCTGATCGCGGTGTTCGACGGCCTGCGCCTCGGCTTCGCCCGGATACCGCTGTACTCGCTCGTGTTCCACTGCCGCATGGTGGGCGGCGAGCTCCAGGGCCACCCGCTCGAGACCCGCCAGGTCGGCTTCTACCCCCGGGACGCGCTGCCCCAGCCGCTGGCCGGTGGCGCCCGCTGGGTCGACACCGCCTTCGCCGCCATCAACGGCGAGATCCGCCCCACCGATTTCGACGCCCCCCGCACACCGCCCTGGCGCGGGAGCTAGCGCGCCGCCGCGTCCAGCTCCTCCATCGTGAACAACGGACGGAGCTCGACGCCGATGTCCTTCAGCGCCTCGGGGCCGCCGGACTGGCGGTCGATGACGCACAGCGCGTGCTCCACGGTTGCGCCGCCGTTCCGCAGGTCAGTGCACGACGCCACCACCTGGCCGCCCGACGTCACGACGTCCTCGACCAGGGTGACGCGCCGGCCGTCGAGCTCGCCGCCTTCGGCGAGCCGGCAGGTGCCGTAGGTCTTCGCTTCCTTGCGCACGAACCGCGCGGGGATTCCGGTCACCTGCGACAGCATCGTCGCCAGCGGCACGCCCCCGAGCTCGAGGCCGGCCAGCGCGTCGGTGCCGTCGGGGACGAGCGGCGCCAGCGCGTCGGCGATCGCCCGGATCAGCGGCGGGTCCGACTCGAACAGGTACTTGTCGAAGTACTCCGTGCTCGTCGCGCCCGACCGCAACGTGAACTCACCCGTGAGATGGCTGATCTCGTAGATCCTCCGTGCAAGCTCGTCGCGAGTCACGACCGTAAGCTTCGCACGTCGAGATCTGCTTCCCCAGTATCCGATCCGAGGGTAGGTCGAATCTTGTTCAAGCGGTTGCACGAATCAGCCGACCGTCCTCCGCTCGTGCCAATGTCGCCACGGACTCAACACACGGTCCTAAACGTGCTGGGCATCTTCCTCGTGCTGAACTCTGCGTTGATCGTGCTGGCTGCTATCGGGTTCATCGCCGCTGGCGATGGGCTCGTCGGGTTCGGAGTGCTCCTGATCGGCGTTGCCGTGCTCGCAATGGTCTTCCTCGGCGTTCGGGTCCAGAACCAGGACCGATCCGCTTACTACGGATCGATGCTCGTGCTCCTAGCGTTCAGTCTCCTCGGTGGTTGGGGCTCTTGAAGACCCCGGCGTCGGGGTGATCATCAGCGGAATCGCCCTACTGCTGGTGCCTCAGTACTTCAACTTCCGAAGTCGGAATCGCGAGATGGGCTCCGCCGAACGCTAGGTACGTAGCTCGTCGAGGAGGAGCGCGACGAGCGACACGTCGCCCTTCGAGTTCTCCCAGGCGTCGCCGACGCGGTCGTGGTCGACCAGGCCGGATGCGTCAGGGGGCCGCTCGAGTGTGTCACCGGCGGCCGTTGCCAGCGTGGCGGGCTCGACGTCGTCGTAGGGCGCGAACGCCTCGAGCCCGTCCCACAGCGACGCCAGCGGCCGGGGTTCCTCCTCGCCCAAGCCGAGCGCGCCCGGGTCGCGTCCGGCAGAGAGCTGCGCCACCACCTGCTCCCACAGCTCGTAGTGCGACAGCCCCGCCGGCGCCCGGTAGGCCGCCACCGGGTGCAGCCGCCACTCCAGCGTCACACCGCCCGGACCGTCCTCGGTCAGCCAGGTCTGCGATCCGTTGACGTAGCTGTCGACCGGTGCGCCGAGGTGCTCGTCGACCGCGAGCACGAGCTCGGGGGCGATCCGCCAGACGGCGCTTGCGACCCGCCCGGCCCCAGCCAATTCGAAACGTCAGGCGGCGTCGGCGGGCTCGATCGGCCCGTAGCGCACCAGCGGGTCGAACAGGTCGATGGCGGTGCGATCGTCGTCGAGGATGCCCCGCGCCCGCGGCGGCGCGAGCCGGCGGCGGGCGAAACGGCCGGCGACGACGGCCTTGCGGGCGTCACCGTCGCGCCCCATCGCCCACGCCGCCTCGTCGAGCAGCAGCGCGCCCTCGGCCAGGTCGGCCAGCAGGTGCGTGAACCGGCGGGCGTGCAGGAGCTGGAGGTCGGTGTCGGCCGTCTCCAGGTGGGCGATCGCCTGGCGGGCCTCGTCGAGCGTCGCCGCCACCGCGTCGACCGTCTCCGCCAGCACCTTCTCGCCGTTGGCGGCGTCGAGCGCGGCCTCGACCCGGGCGATGAGCGCGGTGTGGGCGTTGTCGTTGCGCATGGCCCGGCGCACATCGAGGCAGCAGATGTTCTCGGTGCCCTCCCAGATCGTGTGGCACTGCGCGTCGCGCAACTGCCGCGCCATCGGCCAGTCCTCCATGTACCCGTTGCCGCCGAACATCTCCAACGCTTGGCTGGCGGCGCCGATCGCCTCGCGCGTCGCCCGCACCTTCGCCAGCGGAACGAGGATGCGCCGCAGCAACCGGCCTTCGTCGTCGTCTCCGAACATCCCCCGGCTCGCAGACGCGCACTCGTATGTCAGGGCCATCCCAGCCTCGAGCTCGACCAGCAGGTCGACGAGGGTTTCGCGCACGAGCGGGTAGCGGTCGATGCGCTGGCCCCATTGCTCGCGATGGGCCGCGTAGATCGCGGCCTCGAGGAACGAGCGGCGGTGGATGCCCAGGCCCATCAGGGCGATGCCGAAGCGGCTGCCGTTGACCAACTCCATCATCCGGTTCAAGCCGCCCTTATGGGTCGGCTCGCTCGGCGACCGGGATACCCGGTCGCCGTCCTCCGGAGCGCTCGCCTCCCGTGCTCCGCTCGTGTCGCCCGCCAACCAGGCGCGCGCCCCGTCGAGCGTCACCTCCGCGGTTGGCACCGCCTTCGTCCCCAGCTTGGGCTTGAGCCGCTTGATCCGGAAGCCGTTGGTCGACCCGTCGAGCAGCACCCTCGGCACGATGAACGTCGCCAGCCCCCGCGTGCCCTCGGGCGCTCCTTCCGGCCGGGCAAGGACGATGAAGACCTCGGCGTCGACGTTCGAGCAGAAGTGCTTGTCGCCGTAGAGCCGCCATTCGGCGCCGTCGGGCACCGCGCGCGTCGTGTTCGCCCCGACATCGCTCCCACCCTGGCGCTCGGTAAGGAACATTCCGCCTTCCCACGCCTCGTCGGGATCGAGGCTGGTGAGCCTGCGGAAGAACTCTTCGCGCACTGCGTCGGGGGCGTGGCGCTCGACGACGCTGGCCGCTCCGGCGGTCATCCCGAGGCCGCAGTAGATCGCGGTCTCGGCCTGGCACACGAGGTACGCCAGCGACGCAGTGACGACCGCGGGGACGTCGCGACCCGCGTGCGCCGGCAGCCCGACGAAACCTGCCTTGACCAGATCGGCCTTGCTCTCGAGATAAGTCGGGTGGTGCACGATCTCGTCGACCTCGCGGCCCCACTGGTCGTAACGGGAGAGCACGGGCCCGTGCTTGTCGGTGATCTCGGCCCGCTCGGCGATAGGTCCCCCGACCAGCTCGCCGTAGCGGGCGACGTGGTCTTCCGCGAACGTCCGGTCGGCGGCTTCGGGCAGGTGACGGTCGAGCAGGAAGCGGAGGTTGGGATCGACCGCGTACCAGTCGAGGCCGATGGCCCCGTCGTGGACGGCGTAGTCGGGGAGCACGACCCCGAGGGTACAGCCCTCCCCGCCTACCATCGGGCGCCGGAGCAGCCGGCGCCGGCCGAGCGCCAGACACGGAGGACGCAGTGCGCGCAACGCTCGCGGTGATGCTGGCGGCGCTGGCACTGACCGCGGCCGCGGGCTGCAGCGACGGGGATGGCGGCGGCGACGAGGAGGGCGCGTTGTCGGCGACCGAGTTCGCCCGGGAGGCCAACGCCCTCTGTCAGGAGGCCGCCGCCGACCGCCAGACCGTCCAGTCCGGCATCGACGAGGACGCACCCGGGCCCGAGCAGGCTGAGCTGTACGCCGAGATCCTCGACATCGACCAGAACCTGCTCGAAGACGTGGACGACCTGGTCCCGCCCGAGGCCGAACAGGACACCGTCGACCAGCTCCTCGACGCGTGGCGTGAGCGCATCGACCTCGAGGAGCAGGCCCGCGAGGCGATCGCCAACGACGATTCCGGCGAGCTCACCGCCATCGACGCGCAAGTCACCGAGATCGACGGGCGCGCCAACCCGATCGCGGGCGGGCTCCTGCTCAACGAATGCACCCGCGGCGAAGCGGTGTGACGGCCCGCGGTGCGGCCGCCGCGATCACCATCGCATCTCTCGCGGTCGCGTTGGCCGGGTGCGACGACTCCAGGAGCGGCGGCGGGCGGCTGTCGAAGGACGGGTACATCGGCCGGGCCAGCGACATCTGCGCCGCCAGCAAGGCCGAGGCGAGCCAGATCGCGGCGCCGAGCCTGGCCGACCCGATCGCAGTCGAGCAGGCGGTGGCGCAGGCGGTGGCGATCCAGCGGCGCGCCTTTCGGAAGCTGCGCGAGCTCGAACCGCCCGCACGGGACGAACCGGCCGTCGAGCAGTGGCTGGAGTCGGTGGGCGGTGCGGTGAAGCAGATGGCGGCGGTGCGCCGGGGGCTCGCCGCCGGCGACCGCCGGGCGATCACGGCGGCGACCGAGAAGGGCGCGGCGTTCACGTCCGACGCCGAGGACTTCGCCGACGCCTACGGGATCGAGGAGTGCTCGACCTCGAACGAGACGCAGTAGCGCCCTCCGCGGGCCGCCCGTAGCATTCCACCGTGAGCGAATACGACCGCCTCACGGCCCAGGACTCCAGCTTCCTCCACCTCGAGCGGCTCGAGACGCCCATGCACGTCGGGGGCCTCAGCGTGTTCGAGGGCGCACCGTTCTGCGACGACGACGGCCGATTCCGGCTCGCCGACGTGCGCGAGCTGGTCGAGTCCCGCCTCCATCTCGTGCCCCGATTCCGCAAGCGGCTCATGCACGTGCCGGGCGAGCTGGGCCGGCCCATCTGGGTCGACGACGACCGCTTCGACATCTCGTACCACGTGCGGCTCACGGCCCTACCCGCGCCCGGCACCCGCCAGCAGCTGCTCACCCTGACCGAGCGGGTGCAGGCGGGGATGCTCGACCGCAGCCGCCCGCTGTGGGAGTTGTGGTTCGTCGAGGGACTCGAGGACGGCAACGTCGCCCTCATTCAGAAGACGCACCACGCCCTCGTCGACGGTGTCTCGGCGGTCGACGTCGCCACCGTCCTGCTCGACTTCAGCCCCGAGCCCACTCTGCTCGACGCCCCGCCATGGACACCCCAGCCCGCGCCGTCGCCCGAGCAGCTCCTCGTCGACTCGATAGTCGAACGCGTGACCGAACCGGCCGAGATCGTTCGGGGTTTCCGACGGGTCCTGCGCGGCCCGCGCCACGCCCTCGAGCGGGCGTCGCAGCTGGCGCGCTCGGTGGCCACATTCGTCGACCGCAGCGCGCTCGCGCCCCGCACGTCCCTCAACCGTCGCGTCGGACGCAACCGCCGCCTCGAGCCGGTGCGGGTCTCGCTCGACGAGGTCAAGACGATCCGCCAGCGGCTCGGTGGGACCGTCAACGACGTCATCCTCGCCGGTGTCGCCGGCGGGCTCGCCCGCCTCCTGGAGAGCCGCGACGAGCTCGAACCCGGGCTCACGCTCAAAGTGATGTGCCCGGTCTCCGTGCGCGACGAATCGGAGCAGATGCAGCTGGGAAACCGGGTCTCGGCGATGTTCGTGCCCCTCGCGGTGGGAGAGCCCGACCCGGTGAAGCGCCTCGAGGCGGCGCGTGCCGCCACCGCCGACCTCAAAGAGCGCGAGCAGGCAGTGGGCGCCGCCTTCCTCTCCGACCTCTCGGAGTACGCCGCACCGACGCTGCTGGGTCTGGCGGCCCGCCTTGCCCACCGCCAACCGTTCTTCAACCTGGTCGTCACGAACGTGCCTGGCCCGCAGACGCCGCTCTACTGCATGGGCGGCCGCATGCTCGAGGCCTACCCGATCGTGCCGCTCACCCAGAACACCGGCGTCGTGGTCGGGATCCTCTCGTACTGCGGCCAGCTGCACCTGGGCCTGTTCGCCGACCGCGACACGTTCGCCGATCTGGGCGTGCTCGCGGCCGGGATTGAGGACGCGTTCGCCGAGCTGACCAAGCTCGCGTCCGATCGCGAGAGCTGAACACCGACAAGGGGGCCGGTGGCGCAAGAGGTGTGGGCACGCGACGCGTGGGAGCTGGCCGACGAAGTGCGCGCCGGTGAGCAGTCCGCTGCCGAGCTGCTCGACGTATCACTGGCGCGGATCGAGAAGCTCGACCCGACGCTCAACGCCATCTGCCATCTCGACGCCGACGTCTCCCGCGCTCGCGCCGACGAGATCGACGCGCAGGTCGCGGCGGGCGAGGACCCGGGCCCGTTCGCCGGCATCCCCATGGGCGTGAAGGAGCTCGCCGAGGTCGTGGGCTGGCCGTCCACCCACGCGTCGGTCCCATACAAGGACGCGGTGTCCGACTTCGACTGCACCGAGGTTGCCCGGCTGCGCGAAGCCGGCGCGGTGATCACCGCCCAGACGACGTCGCCCGAGCACGGCACGGTCAGCTTCACGAGCACGCCGCTGCACGGTGTCACCCGTAACCCCTGGAACCCCGAGCGCACCCCCGGCGGCTCGTCGGGCGGCTCGGCGGCGGCGGTCGCGTCGGCGATGTTCCCGGCGTGCACCGGCAGCGACGGGGGCGGCTCCATCCGCATCCCGTGCTCGTACAGCGGGTTGTTCGGGATGAAGACGACGTTCGGCCTGCTCGGCGGAGGGCCGGGCCATCCCGACTACCCGTCGCTCACGTCGGTCCACGGCCCGATGGTGCGGTCGGTGCGCGACGCCGCCCGCTACGTCGACGCGTGCGCGGGCCCGACGCTGACCGACTTCATGTCGCTGCCCAAGCCCCCGGTCCCGTTCGAGGAGCTGCTGACGACGGGGGAGGCGGTGGAGCGGCTGCGGGGCAAGCGCGCCGCCTGGACCGCGACCCTCGGTCATGCGGTCACCGATCCCGAGGTGGAGAAGCGCGCCCACGAGGCCGCGCTCGCGCTCGTCGACCTCGCCGGGCTCGAGCTGCTCGACATCCCCGTCGAGCTGCCCAAGCCGGGAATGTCGTGGGGAATCCTGTCGTCGCTGGGCACCGCCGCCTGGCACCTCGACGACGTGCGTGACCACTTCGACGACCTGACCGAAGTGCACCGGGCGGGCATGGAGATGATGGAGCACCTGCGCGGCAGCGGTGTGTTCAAGGCCATCCGGCGCCGCCACGAGCTCATGACCGCGATCGCCGAGGTGTGGTCGCAGGTCGACGTGCTCCTCACGCCGACCACCGCGACCCCCGCGTTCGAGGCCGAGGGCGTCTTCGCCGCCGAGGTCGCCGGGCGCGAAGTGAACCTGATGGGCCTGTCGGCCGCGTTCACCGCGCCGTTCAACATGAGCGGCCAGCCCGCCGCCAGCATCCCCTGTGGCTTGGTCGACGGGCTGCCGGTCGCGCTCCAGGTCGTGGCCCGCCGCCACGAGGACGAGCTGTGCATCGCCGCGGGCGCGCTCCTTGAGGAGGCGCGCCCCTGGCCCAAGCTCGCGCCACTCGCGTACGAGTAACTCGCCGGCACCGGACGGGCTTGACCAGGTGGTCAAGTAGAGTCGCCTGGTGACCGATGTGGCGCGCCCCCCGCGCCAGAAGAAGCAGGAGCAGGAGCCGGCGTCGGAGGAGATCACCGAGGTCGCGCCGGGCATCCTGCGCATGCAGCTCCCGATCTGGATGCCGGGACTCGGGCACGTGAACATGTACGGCCTGCTCGACGACCGCGGTCTGGCGGTGGTCGACCCCGGGCTTCCCGGTCCCGCGTCGTGGAAGGCGGTCAAGACGCGGCTTCGCGCCGCCGGCTTCAAATTGCGCGACGTCCACACCGTGGTCGTCACGCATTCGCACCCCGACCATTTCGGCGGTGCTGGGCGCATCAAGCGCGAGGCCGGCGCCGAGCTGATCGCCCACCGGGCGTTCACGACCTGGTCCCTCGACCGCAGGACCCGCCGCGAGGAGAGGGCGCGGTCGCGCGACGAAGCGGAGCGCATCGAGCGCGAGGCCGCGGCCGCCGCGCAGGCGTTCGACGTGAACCCCGACGAAATCCCGACCGTCGCCGAGGTGGAGGCGTCGGAGCGCTTCGACGACCCCCTGCGCGACGACCCGACCACCGAGGCCCAGCGCCGTTCGGTGCCGTGGGGCGGCGAGACCCCGTGGGGCGGCAGCAAGCACCCGATGCCGCCACTGCGGCGTCGCCTCATGATCCGGGCGCTGCGCATGCTGTTCTCGCCACCCGATCCCAGCCGACGGGTAATGCACGGCGAGCCCGTCATGCTCGCGGGGCGGGAGTGGACCGCCCTGCACACCCCCGGCCACACGCTCGACCACCTGTGCCTGTACGACGCCGATCAAGGCATCCTGCTCTCCGGCGACCACGTGCTGCCGGCGATCACCCCGCACGTCTCGGGTGTGGGCAACGGCGCCGACGCGCTCAAGAGCTACATCGCCACCCTCGACCTGGTCGCCGAACTCCCCGGCGTCCGCCTCGGACTGCCCGCGCACGGTCATCCATTCGACGACGTTCCCGGCCGGGTCGACGCCATCAAGCGCCATCACGCGGAGCGCATGCATCTGCTCCAGAGCGTGTCGGGCGCGGTCGGCCCGGCCACGGTGCAGCAGCTGGCGCGCGAGATCTTTCCGAAGAAGCACTGGGGTGTGATGGCCGAGAGCGAGACGTTCGCCCACCTCGAGCACATGGTGCTCGCCCGCGAGGCGGAGCGCCGCGAGGACCGCGGCCGCCTCCTGTACTCGGTCGCCCCGCCCGCGTAGCGGGCCTATCGTGCGCGTATGCCCACGCGTAGGAACGAAGCGCAGCCGTGCTCGGAGAGCGGGACGGCGGAGCGGAGTGACCCATGAGGGAGGATGATCCGACCGCCGAGGCGACCGAGCTCCTCCAGGACCTCATCCGAAACGAGTGCGTCAACGACGGGACGGTCGAGTCCGGGGGCGAGTCCCGCAGCGTCGACCTGCTGAACGGCTACCTCGCCGGCAGCGGTCTCGACGTCGAGCGCTACGAGCCGCAACCCGGCCGGGCCAGCCTGGTTGCGCGCATCGAGGGCAGCGATCCCAGGCGCCGTCGCTGCTGCTCATGGGTCACACCGACGTCGTGCCGGTGAACCCCGACGGGTGGAGCCGCGAGCCGTTCGGCGCCGAGCTCGTCGACGGGTTCGTGTGGGGCCGGGGCGCGGTCGACATGCTCAACGAGACCGCCACCATGGCCGTCGCGTTCCGGCGTCTGGCCGACTCCGGCTTCAAGCCCAAGGGCACGCTCTCGTATCTCGCGGTTGCCGACGAAGAGGCGCTGGGCACGTGGGGGGCGCGCTGGCTCGTCGACAACGAGCGCGACGCGGTCTACGCCGACTACGTGATCACCGAATCGGGTGGGTTCCAACTCGAGACGCCCGAGGGCCCGCGCCTGCCGGTGATGACCGACGAGAAAGGCACGTACTGGTCGAAGATCACGGTGCCGGGTACGCCCGGGCACGGCTCGCAGCCGTTCCGGACCGACAACGCCATCGTCACCGCCGCCGAGGTCGTGCGCCGCATCGCCGAGTACCGGCCGCCGACCGTCGTCGGCGAGACGTGGCGGCGCTTCGTCGAAGGCATGCAGTACCCGGGGGAGCTGCGGGACGGGCTCCTGAAGGTGGACGAGCTGCGCGAGTTCTGCCACACGTTGCCGTTGGGGCTCTCCCGCATGGTCTACTCCTGCACGCACACCACGTTCGCGCCCACCGTCATCCACGGCGGCACGAAGACGAACGTGATTCCCGACAAGTGCGAACTCCAGGTCGACATCCGGACGCTGCCCGACCAGACCGCGGCCGAGGTCGACGCCATGCTCCGAGACGCGCTGGGCGACCTCGCCGACAA
>JACDBD010000042.1 GCA_013695115.1 Actinomycetota bacterium
GAACCGCAACGGCGTGCTCGGCTCGATGTGCTTCCCGAGCTTCGTGCAGTTCTGCGGGCAGCTGTTCAGCCGGTCCAAGGACCTCGACATGGGCTTGAACCTGCTGCGCGCCTACAACGACTGGCACGTCGACGAGTGGTGCGGAACCCATCCCGGGCGCTTCATCCCGCTGTCGATCCCGCCGATCTGGGATCCCCAGCTCATGGCGGACGAGGTGCGGCGGATGGCGAAGAAGGGTTGCCACGCGGTCACGTTCTCGGAGAACCCGTACAAGTTGGGCTGGCCCCACATCTTCGGCGACCACTGGGACCCGTTCTTCGAGGCCTGCGCCGACGAGGGCACGATCATCTGCGACCACATCGGCTCGTCGTCGACGATGCTCGAGCTCGCGCCGGGCGCGCCGATGGACATCATGATCACGCTGACGCCGCTGAACCTGATGCAGGCCGCCACCGACCTCATCTGGTCACCGGTGCTCCGGAAGTTCCCGACGCTTCAGTTCGCGCTCTCGGAGGGCGGCGCGGGCTGGCTGCCGTACTGGCTGGAGCGGATCGACTACGTGTACCAGCAGCACCGGTTCTGGACCCACCAGGACTTCGGCGACACGCTCCCGAGCGAGGTGGCGCGCCGGCACTTCACGTTCTGCTTCATCAGCGACCGCGCCGGCATCGAGGACCGTCACGCCATCGGGGTCGACAACATGACCTGGGAGTGCGACTACCCGCACTCCGACTCGAGCTGGCCCCACTCCCCCGAGTCGGTGGCGAAGCAGCTCGACGGCGTGGCTGACGACGAGGTGAGGAAGATGACGCACGAGAACGCCATGCGCATCTTCCGCTTCGACCCGTTCGCGCACCGGCCGAAGGAGCAGGCCACCGTGGCCGCGCTGCGGGCCGAGGTGACCGACTAGTTCGGCTGGATCAGCCGGCCCGGCGCTCGTGGCGGAGACGGGGGACCAGCCCGGCGCTCGTCAGCAGCCGCACCGCCCGCTCCTCCTCGGAGTCGATCACCAGGGCGTCGCCGGGCTCCCGGTTGACCACGAACGTCACCACGCAGTCCTCACAGGCCGAGGTGTGCTGCATCCGGCACTCGTCACAGTCGATTCTCATGCCGTCAGCATGACGGCGGGGTGTGACAGCTACCCCCGGACCGGCACCAGCTCCTCGATCAGGACCCGGACCCGGCGGTCGAGCTCGTCCCGGATGGGGCGGACCTCCTCCACCGACTTGCCGGCGGGGTCGTCGAGGTCCCAGTCGAGGTAGCGCTTGCCCGGATAGATCGGGCAGGCGTCGCCGCAGCCCATCGTGATCACCACGTCGGCCGCCCGCACGACCTCGTCGGTCAGCGGCTTCGGGAACTCCTTCGAGACGTCCACCCCGACCTCCCCCATGGCCGTGACGACCGCGGGGTTGATGCGGTCGGCGGGCTCGCTGCCGGCCGAGCGCACGTGCACCCGCCCGCCGGCGAGGTGGTCGAGCAGCCCGGCCGCCATCTGGCTCCGCCCGGCGTTGTGGGTGCACACGAAGAGGACCTCGGGCATCTCCTTGCCGATCGAGCCCTCGGCCTGGCCGAGCGCCCGCAGCCGCTCGCGGGCAAAGCGTTCCACCATCACGGGCACGAAGTCGGTGATCGGAGCACCTTCAAAATGGTGACGCGACTCGGTGAGGAACCGTTCGATGGTCTCGGTCGCGAAGACCCCGTCGAACTCGTCCTTGACGCGACCGGCCACCGCAGAGAGATGGGATTCGAGCACGCGGTCGTCGGGCTCGGTCATCGGGGGACCTCCTCGCTCTCGTGGGGGACGATCACGTTTGGCGCCGCCGCCGCGATCCGCGGGTACAGGACGCGGACGACCGCGACCGCCAGGATCGCCCCGATCAGCTGGGCGACGACGAACGCCGGGACCGACGCCGCCGCGATCCCGGTGAACGTGTCGGTGAGGGTCCGGCCGACGGTCACGGCGGGGTTGGCGAAGCTCGTCGACGAGGTGAAGAAGTAGGCGCCGCCCACCCAGGCACCGACGGCGAACGGGGCGAAACCCGCCCGCCCGGAGCGGGCGACACCGAAGACCACCAGCAACAGGCCGAACGTGCCGACGACCTCTCCGAGCCAGAGACCGCTGCCCGTGCGGGAGCGGTCCGCCAGCTCGACCGCGGGCAGCTCGAACATGAGGTTGGCGACGACGGTCCCCAGGATCGCGCCCGCGACCTGCGCCCCGCAGTACGCGCCCGCCTCGCGCGTCGTCAGTCCGCCGAAGGCGCGATCAGCCAGCGTGACCAACGGGTTGAGATGGGCACCCGAGACCGCGCCCACCGCCAGGATGATGGCCACCAGCGCGACCGCGGTTGCAAACGCGTTCTCGAACAGCTGGAGCCCGGTGTCATCGGGGCTGAGCCGCTGCGCCGCGATCCCGGAGCCGACGACCGCGATCAGCAGCAGGGTGGTGCCGACGAACTCGGCGACCACGCGGCGGGTCAGCAGCACGGACGGCGTTCGCAGGTGTCGGTCGGGGCCGACGCGGCCAGGCGCTCGAGTCGGTCGGCGAGGGTGAGCAGCGCGTCCGGTCGGAGCCGGTAGTACGTCCAGTACCGCCAGCGGTCGCTCTCGACCAGGCCGGCCTCGCGCAGGACCTTGAGATGGTGGCTGACGAGGGGCTGGGCGACGGCGAGCTCCTCGGTGAGGTGGCACACGCACAGCTGCTCGGTCGCCAGCAGCTCGACGATGCGCGCCCGCAACGGGTCCGCGAGGGCTCGGACCGCGGGGGTGAGCTCGGCCTCGGCAACCAGATCAGCCACCATGAATATTGATTCTGGCTGATCTAGCTGGGGGCCGCAACCTTGGCCGGCGCCGCCAGGGCACCGCGGAGCTCCTCCAGCCGCTCGGGCACGATCCGGTACCAGACCCACGTGCCCCGCTTCTCGCTCTCCACCAGCCCGGCCTCCCGCAGCGCCTTGAGGTGGTGGCTGACAGTGGGCTGCGACCTCCCGATCGGCTCCACCAGCTCGCAGCCACAGGCGCCGTCGGGCGCGGCCGCGATCAGGCTGAGGAGCCGCAGCCGGGCGGGATCGGCCAGCACCTTGAACTGCCCGGCGAGGTCGGCGGCGTCGGGCTCGGTCAGGATGCCGTCGAGGACGGGGGCACAGCAGGGTTCCACGGACCTATATTGACACGCATCGATATCTCGGGCAAGATATCGACCGTCATCGATATCCGGAACCGACGCCTCCAGGAGGCCCCGATGTCCCGAGTCCAGCTCGCCCTCAACGTCACCGACCTCGACGCCGCGGTCGCCTTCTACTCCAAGCTCTTCGGGGTGGAGCCGGCCAAGCGCCAGCCCGGGTACGCCAACTACGCGATCGCCGAGCCCCCGCTCAAGCTCGTGCTGTTCGAAGGCACCGAGGGCGGCACCCTCAACCATCTCGGAGTCGAGGTCGAGTCCGCCGAGGAGGTCGCCACGACCCAGCAGCGCGTCACCGCCGAGGGCCTCGAGACCACCGGGGAGGACAAGGTCGACTGTTGCTACGCCCTCCAGGACAAGGTCTGGACCACCGGGCCCGACGGCGAGCGCTGGGAGGTCTACACCGTCCTGGCCGACACCTCTTCGGTGCAGCCCTCGACCTGCTGCACCTGAGGATCAGCTCCGCAGCACGCTGAGGAGCGTCGCCGACGACACCACGAGTGCCCCCTCGCGCTCGGCGTCGGCGCGCACCTCGGCGTCGGACGAGGCGACGACGACCGGGACCTTCTTCGACAGCGTGCCGACCTCGCGCACCACCACCCGGTCCGCCTCCTCGCCCTCAGCCGAGAACACGACCCGCACCCCGGGGCGGCGCGGTTGGCGGACCCCTTCGATCCCGGCTCCGTCGAACACCAACGTCACGTCGCAGCGCGTGCGCGTGTGCAGGCGCTCGAGCGCGGCGCCCAGGGCGTCGCGCTGGCCGGCGAGGTCGGCGTCGCTCCACCCCATCATCGACACGTTGTAGCCGTCGACCACGAGCACCACCCGGGTCGAGCGCAGCACCGCCGCCAGCGCTTCAGGCGAGTCGGCGACCATGCCCGCCGGCACCTTCGCCTGGAGC
>JACDBD010000048.1 GCA_013695115.1 Actinomycetota bacterium
GTTCTAGTGGGCGGTCCCCTCGAAGGTCTCCGGGTGGTGGAGATGGTGGGCCTGGGCCCGGGGCCGTTTTGCGGGATGTTGCTCGCTGACATGGGCGCCGAGGTCATGCGGGTCGACCGGGTCGACGCGGCGCGGGCCATCGACCGCTCCCGCCCGGCCTCGAGCGCGATGGACCGGGGCAAGCAGGCGGTGGCGATCGACCTGAAGCTGCCTGAAGGGGTCGAGGCGCTGCGCCGACTGATCGAGCAGGCGGACGCGTTCTTCGAGGTGTTCCGGCCCGGCGTCGCCGAACGACTCGGCATCGGGCCCGACGATGCGATGGCCCGCAACCCTCGCCTCGTGTACGGCCGGCTCACTGGCTGGGGCCAGGACGGGCCCTACGCACACGCCGCCGGCCACGACATCGACTACATCGCATTGGCGGGCGCGCTCGAGCCGCTGGGCCGAGCGGGTCAGAAGCCGACACCGCCGATCAACGTGCTGGGTGACTTCGCCGGCGGCGGGATGCTGCTCGCGTTCGGGATCGCCTGCGCCGCGTACGAAACCGCCCGCACCGGGAAGGGGCAGGTGATCGACGCCGCCATGGTCGACGGGGCCGCGCTCATGCTCACGCCGTTCTTCCAGGCTCGGGCGAGCGGCTTCTGGGAGGAGCGGGGCACCAACCACCTCGACACCGGCGCGCACTTCTACGAGGTCTACGAGACCGCCGACGCCAAGTTCGTCGCGGTCGGGACGGTTGAGCCCAAGTTCTACGCCGAGCTCATGGAACGGCTCGGCCTGGAGTTCGACCCCGACGCGCAGTACGACAAGGCGCGCTGGCCGGAGGAGAAGGAGCGCCTGGCGGCGGTGTTCCGCACCAAGACTCGCGACGAGTGGTGCGAGCTGCTCGAGGGGACCGACGCCTGCTTCGCGCCCGTGCTCACTCCACTGGAGGCGCCGGAGCATCCGCACAACCAGGCGCGGGGGACGTTCCTGACGCCGGGCGGCATCCCCCAGCCCGCGCCCGCGCCCCGGTTCAGCCGGACACCGGCGGCCGAGCCTGCGCCGCCGATGCACCCCGGCAACGAGACCGCGGCTGTCTTGGGACGCTGGGGCTTCGACGCCGACGAGGTGGCGAAGCTGCGTGCCGCCGGCGTGGTGCTGTAGAGAGTAAGGACGCATGCCGATTCCGGAGCAGCGCGATCTCGAAGCCGCCCGGGGCGTGATCGCCGAGTGGCTGTCGGGGAAGCTGCCCGACGCCCGCGACCTGAGCGTCTCACCGATGACCGGTCCGGCGTTCACCGGGTTCTCCAACGAGACGTTGATCTTCGACGCCAGCTGGACCGAGGGCGGCGAGGTGCGCACCGCCGGTTACGTCATCCGGGTGAAGCCCACCGCGCACACCATCTTCCTGGAAGCCGACTTCGACTCGCAGTACCAGGTGATGAAGGCGCTGGCCGACGGCACCGACGTCCCGCTGCCCCCCGTCTACTGGTACGAGGACGACGAGTCGGTCCTCGGCGCGCCGTTCTTCGTGATGGGCAAGGTCGACGGCCGGGTGCCGGCCGACAACCCGCCCTACACCCTGCAGGGCTGGATGAAGGACGAGGCGTCACCGTCAGAACGCGAGCGGATCGTGCTCACCGGGCTCGACGCGATGACGCGCATCCACCGGGTCGACTGGGGGGCGCTCGGGCTCGGCCTCCTCGAGAAGCCCCAGTACGGCGCGCCCGGCATCGACCAGCAGATCGCATACTACGAGAAGTCGGTCGAGTGGGCGGCCGAGGGTCGGCCCCAACCGGTGGCGGAGGCCGCGCTCGAGTGGGTGCGCGCCAACCGTCCGACCGGGTACCAGCACGTCGCGCTGGCGTGGGGCGACGCCCGCATCAACAACCAGATGTTCGACGACGAGGGCAACTGCGTCGCGGTCCTCGACTGGGAGATGGTCACGCTCGCCGACCCGATGATGGACCTGGCGTGGTGGCTGTTCCTCGATCGCCACTTTCACGAGGGCCTGCCGGCGCCGAGGCTGGAGGGCTTCCCGACGCGCCACGAGATGATCGCCCGCTACGAGGAGGCCACCGGCTGGGAGCCGCACGACCTCGAGTTCTACGAGGTGTTCGCGGGCCTGCGGTTCGCGGTGGTGATGATGCGGGTGACCGCGATGGTGGTGGAATTCGGGCTGATGCCGCCCGACACCGACATGGGCACCAACAACACCGTCACCCGTCTTCTCGCCGCGATGCTTGGCCTACCCTCGCCCGGGGCGCCGATCCCGGTCGTCTAAAGCTCGCCGGGCCAGTCGTCGGTCGGGCTCAGCGACCAACGAGGCTCTTGCTTCTCGAGCCACACCAGCACGCCCTCGCGCGCGTCGGCCTTGCCCATGACATGACGGTGGAACTCGGTCTCGAGCCGCTCGACCTCGTCGGGATCGAACGCCGCGCTCGACCAGAGCAGGCGCTTCGACAGCGCGACCGAGAGCGGGGCGGTGTTGACGACGATGTCACGGGCGATCTCGCGCGCGCCGTCGAGCACCTGTCCGGCCGGGAGCGCCCGGTTGACCAGGCCGAGCTCGACGGCCTGCGCACCGGTGAACGTGCGTCCGGTCAGGAGCAGTTCGGCGGCGCGGGCGAAGCCGACGGCGCGCGGGACCGTCCAATGGGAATGGGCGTCAGGGATGACGCCCCGGCGCACCTGGACGAACCCGAGCCAGGCTTCCTCGGCCACGATCCGCAGGTCGCACTGCATCGCCAGGGTGAGCCCGATCCCGATGGCATGACCGTTGATCGCGGCAATCACCGGCTTGCGCACCTTCCAGGCCGGCGGATCGATCGGTGACGCAGTGAAAGCCTCGTCGCTGGGCGCGGCGAAGGTGTCACCGCCGGACGGTTCGAAGTCGGCCCCGGCGCAGAACGCTCGCCCGGCGCCCGTGACCACGACGGCGCGTACCGCGTCGTCGGCGTCGGCGTCGGCGTATGCCCGGCTCAGAGTGGCACCCATGACGCCGGTGAAGGCGTTCAGCTGCTCAGGCCGGTCGAGCGTGACGACCATGACCCCGTCGGCGGTCTCGACCCGGGCGTGCGGCTCCTCCACCGCACCAGCGTTGCAGGTTCGCCGACGCCTGACCGGAGGCTCACCGTTTGTTGATCTTTGGACGGCGATACTGACGACGTGCGAGCTCGCCTCCTCGTCGTCGGCCTCCTCCTCTTCGTGGCGGCGTGCAGCGACGGTTCGACAAGCAAGGGCGGGGCCGGGACGACCCCACCGGAGTGCACCGCCGACGGAGTAGACGCGACCGACATCCCGTACGCCACCCGCCCGGGCACGCCGGCTGGTCTGACCAGCCTCGACGTCTACGCGCCGACGCGTGCAGCGGCCAAGTGCCGCGCTCCGATTGTCGTGTGGGTACACGGCGGCGGCTGGCGCACGGGCGACAAGTCCAACAATGTTGGTGACAAGATCCCGCTCTTCAACGAGGCCGGGTACATGTTCGTGAGCGTGAACTACCGGCTCACCGACCCGGCCGCGCCCGACCCCGTCGTCTACCCGGCGCACAACGAAGACGTCGCCGCCGCCCTCGCCTGGCTGGTCGAGCACGCCGACGAGTACGGCGGCGACCCTCGGCGCATCGCGGTGCTCGGCCATTCGGCCGGCGCCGCCATCGTGGCTGCGGTCGTCACGGACGAGCGCTACCTCCAGGCCGAGCAGCTCGACCTTGACGCGGTGGCATGCGC
>JACDBD010000155.1 GCA_013695115.1 Actinomycetota bacterium
GCCCCTCGAGCTGCCCGGCAGGGGTTGGCACCGGCGGTCGAGGACCGCCCGCTCGGCGACGTCGAGCAGCTCCCGCTCGGCTCGATCGTCCAGAGCGGCACCGGCACGTTCCGGCGGCTCACGTCGACCGGCCGGGAGGAACACCGGGTGCCGGGTACCCAACGCGCCGAACTCGAAGCACTGTGCGGGCTCCGAGACCGAGTGCGGGGCGTCCTCGCCGCGGATGCCACCGATGACCCGGGCGCCGCCGCGCAGCGGGCCGCGCTCAACGACGCTTACGACCGGTACACGGACCGCTACGGGCCGCTCAACCGGTTTGTGGTCCGTGCCGCCGGCCCCGCCATCGTCTTCGATCCCGACGACGCCGAGCAGGGCGACGTCGTGGCCACCAAGCGTGTCTACCCGCCCTTGGGTGGCTTCCGGACCGACCCGGGCTGGTGGTCAGTCGCCGCGCTTGAGGTCTTCGACGACGACACCCAGCTCTCCTCCAAGGCACCGATCCTCGCCGGTCCCGTCGCCCGGACCGCCAGCTACCCCGTGCATGTCGACGACCCGACCGTGGCGGTGCAGGTCCTCCTCGCCCGAGATGGCGCCGTGACCGTGCCCGCGGTCGCCGAGCTGGCCGGGCTCGACGAGGCGGCCGTCGAGGCGTGGCTCGGTGACGCGGTGTACCGCGACCCCGCCACCGCCGAGCTGGTGCCGGCGGCGACGTACCTGTCCGGGGTCGTCCGTGACAAGCTCGACATCGCCCGTGACGCCGCGGCCACCGACCCGTCGTTCCGACGCCACGTCGAGGCCTTGGAGGCGGTAGTGCCGGCATGGATCCGCCCCGAGGAGATAACGCCCCGCATCGGCGCGTCCTGGGTGCCCGCCGGTGACCTCCGCCAGTTCGTCGTCGACGAGCTGGGCCTGGAACACGCCGAGGTCAGTCACGTGCCCGAGCTGGCGTCGTGGACGATCAACGCCGGCGGCTACAGCGCCGAGAACGAGTTCACGTACGCCGTCGAGGGGCGAGGCCGCAAAGGCGTCGACCTGGTCGAGGATCTCGCCAACCAGCGGCCGACCCGTATCACCCGCGACGTCGAGGGCCGCCGGGTCCTCGACGTCGACGCCACCGCTGCCGCCGCCGCCAAACGTGGCCAGCTCGAGGATCTCTACGCCGCCTGGCTGTGGAGCGACCCAGACCGGTCGGAGCGGCTCGCGGCGACGTACAACGCCCGGTTCAACGCCTGGGTGGAGCCCCGCTGGAGCGGTGACAGCCTGCGCTTCGACGGGCTGGCCACCGGGTTCCAGCCCCGCCAACACCAACTCGACGCCGTGGCCCGCATCCTCGGTGATCGCGACCGCGGCACGCTCCTCGCGCACACCGTCGGCGCCGGCAAGACCGCGGTGATGGCCATGTCGGCAATGGAGCTCCGCCGGCTCGGAATCGCGACCGGCCCCGTGGGCATCGTGGTCCCCAACTCGATGCTGCAGCAGTTCGGGCGGGAGTTCGCCCAGCTGTACCCGCAGGCCAACATCCTCGCCGCCGACGACGCCAACTTCTCTCGCGACCAGCGCCGCGAGTTCACCGCCCGGGCGGCGTCGGGGGCGTACGACGTCGTGCTCTTCACCCACAGTTCTTTCACCGCGCTTCCGGCGTCGCCGGCGACGGTCGAGGCGGCCACGACGAGAGAAGTCGACAGCTACCGGCGTGCCCTTTCCGCCGTCGAGGGCGAAGGGCCGTCGCGCACGCAGGCCCGGACCGTCAAGCAGATCGAGACGGCAATCGCCGGCCTCGAGGTCAAGCTGGAGAAGCTCGCCGACCGCGCCCGCCACGACCCGGGGTCGGTGGCGTTCGAGGAGTTGGGCCTGGGACATCTCATGGTCGACGAAGCGCATCTCTGCAAGAACCTGTCGTTCCCGACCCGCATCGATGCAGTGCAGGTGAAGGAGTCCGCCCGGGCCCGGGATCTACTCATCAAGGTCGACTGGATGCGCGAGCACCGCGGACCGGGGTCGGTGACCTTTTCCACGGCGACACCGGTGACGAACCAGATCAGCGAGATGTGGGTGTTC
>JACDBD010000156.1 GCA_013695115.1 Actinomycetota bacterium
ACGTAGGAGCCCTCGTCGGCGATGATCAGCGTCCGCTCGAACTGGCCCATGTTCTCGGTGTTGATGCGGAAGTAGGCCTGCAGCGGCATCTCCACGTGCACGCCCGGCGGGACGTAGACGAACGAGCCGCCCGACCACACCGCGGAGTTCAGCGCGGCGAGCTTGTTGTCGTTGGCCGGGATGATCGTCGCGAAGTACTCGCGCACGAGGTCCTCGTGCTCGCGCAGGCCGGAGTCCATGTCCATGAACACGACGCCCTGCTTCTGCAGGTCCTCGCGGACCTGGTGGTACACCACTTCGGACTCGTACTGCGCGCCGACGCCGGAGAGGAACTTGCGCTCGGCCTCCGGGATGCCCAGCTTGTCGAAGGTGTTCTTGATGTCCTCGGGGACGTCGTCCCAGGTGGTCGAGGACTTCTCCGACGCGCGGACGAAGTAGTGGATGTTGTCGTAGTCGACGTCGGCCAGGTAGGGCGGGCCCCACGTCGGCTGGGGCCGGGAGATGAAGTGCTCGTACGCCTTGAGGCGGAAGTCGAGCATCCACTGCGGCTCGTTCTTGAACTCCGAGATCTGCTGGACGAGCTCGCGCGTCAGGCCCTTCGGGGCCTTGAAGGCATAGCCGGTCTCGGGGTCGTGGAACCCGAACTTCTCCTTGTAGTCGGCGTTGATGCCGACCAGCCCCTGCTGCTCGGCGATCGTCTCGGGCGTCGCCATGGGTCAGTCGACCTCCAGTTGGATCACGCCGCCCTCGACCGACACCGGGAAGGTGTCGACGGGCACGTACGCAGGCAGGTTCACGGGCTTTCCGGTTCGCAGCTCGAAGACAGAGCCGTGGCGCGGGCACTCGACGGTACACGTATCGGTGTCCACCTCGCCCTCGAGCAGGGACCCGTCGTCGTGCGAGCAGCGGTCCTCGATCGCCAGCAGCTCGCCCTTGCAGTTGAAGACGCCGACCTCGGGATCCTCCCACTCGACGAGACGGTGCTCGCCGGGGGGCAGCTCCTCGAGGGAGCAGATGTCGATGACGGGGCTCATGGGGCAAAGCCGACCACACAGGTCGGACTTGAAGTCTAGCGGTCCGGGGGGTTGGCCCGCGACGGCACTAGGCTTGCATGGTCATGCGGCGTGTCGCCACAGCGGTGCTGGTGATCCTGGTCACGGCGTCGGCGAGCGCCGGCACGGCGACGGCGGCCCCCGCCGGCCTGCGCATCGCCGGCGCGTCGCCGCTGAAGCTGGCGGGGCGCGACTTCAAGCCGCACGAGAGCGTCCGGGTGCGCGTGGTCTCCGGCACGCGGAGCAGCACACGGCGAGTCCGCGCCAGCCGCTTCACGGTGACCTTCCAGGGGTTCGCCTACCACCCGCGCGGGCACCGGGTATGGCGGCCTCTATGCGCTGCTTGAGCTCTTCCGGACGGGGCATGGAACAAGCCTAGCGGTCGCTACACTTCGTGAAGCATTGGACGGAGCTGTGGGAACAGGAGACTGAGACTGCCGTGATCACCTTCACCGACAGAGGCGCCGAGAAGGTCCAGGAGTTCCTCGACTCCCAGAACGCCGACGCGGCCACCTCCGGCCTGCGCGTGGGCGTGCAGGGCGGCGGCTGCTCGGGCTTCCAGTACGCGCTGGCCTTCGACACCGAGCGCGACGGCGACCAGATCTTCGAGGACCACGGGCTGCGCCTGCTGGTGGACGGCCCGAGCCTGCCCTACGTCCGCGGCGCGGTCGTCGACTACGCCGAGAGCCTCCAGGGCGCCGGCTTCAAGGTCGAGAACCCCAACGTCGTCGCCGCCTGCGGCTGCGGCTCCTCCTTCCGCGTCGCGGAAGAGGAAGAGGTCTCGGCGGTCTGAGCCCGGCGGGCCCGGTCCGGCGGACGGCTCTCGCGGCCGTCTGCGCTGCCGCGCTGCTCGCGGGGTGCGGCGGCGGCGACGCCGCCAAGCCCACGCCCACACCGGCCGAGACGCGCTCTCCCGCCGTCGCCCAGGGCAGCGCCCGCGGCGACCTGGTCATCGGCCTCACCGAGCAGAACCCGAACCTCCTCTGGGCAAAGGGCGCGCACCCCGTGCCCGAGCCGTTCGCGAGCTGGCAGGACGACACCGGCAAGCTCAAGCCCGCCTTCTTCCGCCTCGTCATCGACTGGCCGTCGATCCAGCCCGAGGAGGGCAAGCCCGCCAACCTCGACACGAGGAGCAGCTCGGCCCTTTCGCCCCGGCGGTTGAGCTGCTGTGCACGATCCCCGGCGTCGGGCGCCGCGCCGCCGAGGTGATCATCGCCGAGACCGGGGGCGACATGAGCGCCTTTCCCTCGGCC
>JACDBD010000174.1 GCA_013695115.1 Actinomycetota bacterium
AGCTCGTCCAGCATCTGCGCATCGTGCCCTCCGAGCGCATCGTGATCGTCCCGAACGCCATCGAGCTCGAGAGCCCCCCGCCGGCGTCGGTCGACCTACGTGCTGAGCTCGGCATCGATACCGAGACGCCGCTGGTCGGCAGTGTCGGACGCCTCGTTCGACAGAAGGCTCCGGAGGTCTTCGTCCGGGCGTGCGCGCGGGTGGCGGCGAGTGTGCCCCAGGCGCGCTTCGTACTGGTGGGCGGCGGCCCCCTTGAGGGACTCGTCACCTCCGAGATTGCGTCGGCGGGCCTCGATGACCGCTTCCTGCTCCTGCGCGGCTTCGACGAAGGCGAGCGCATCATGGGCCAGTTCGACGTGTTCGCGCTCCCTTCCCGCTACGAGGCCGGCGCCGCGTTCGCGCCGATGGAGGCGATGCGAGCGGGGACGCCGGTCGTCGTGACCGACGTAGTCGGCAGCCGCGATGCGGTGGAACACGGGCGTTCGGGATTCGTCGTTCCGCCCGACGACTCCGCCGCGCTCGCCGACGCCGTGACCCGGCTGCTCGTCGACCCCGCCTTGCGTCGAGCCTTCAGCGACGCGGGCCGGCGACGGGTGGAGGAACGCTTCGATATCCGGATGGCGGCCGTTGGCATCGCCGAGGTCTACGGCTCGCTGGCCCGGGGTGAGGCGGAGCGAAACAGATGATGAACCCGCGTCACCGGTTGTCGACAGAAGCGATCATACCCACCTAATATGACCCGGCGACCGCCACGTTCCGTAGGCGGCAGTCGCGACACGTGAGCTGCCACGCGAGGGTTCGGACGTGACGATCAAGCGGTGGACGGACATAGTCATCGGCTCGCTCCTCGGGGTGGCGGCGTTGCCGGTGATCCTGGTCCTCGCGCTCGGCTCCGCCCTCACCTTCCGGACGTGGCCATTCTTCGTCCAGGAGCGGATCGGCCGAGGCGGGCGGCCCTTCCGCTTCCTGAAGCTGCGCACGCTCCCCAAGGACACGCCCACGACCGCGGACAAGTATGCGCTCGCCGACAGCACGCGGATTCCGGCGTACGGCCGTTTCCTGCGGCACACGCACCTCGACGAGCTTCCGCAACTGCTGCTCGTCCCCCTGGGGTGGATGAGCCTGGTGGGCCCGCGCCCGGAGATGCCCAACGTGCTCGCCGACTATCCGCCCGACTTCGCCGCGGCGCGTAGCTGCGTCCGCCCCGGCTGCACCGGGCTGTGGCAGGTGAGCACGTCGAGCACGAAGCTCATCTACGAGGTGCCCGAGTACGACCGGCTCTACCTGCGGCACGGCGGCTTGCGGCTCGACGCCTGGATCCTGTACCGCACGGCGCGCACGTTGCTGCCCGGCACCCGGTACATCGAGCTCGCCGACGTGCCCCGCTGGGCCTTGAACGGGCATCGGCAACGGTCGGTGCCGGCCGACAACCGGGTCGCACGTGCTGATCGCTCGGCAGAGGCCTACGAGTAGCCAACGGCGCGGCGGGCCCACGGAGGGTGCGCTGACCTGCCGATACGTCAGGTGATGGACACTCGGCTTCGGAGCGTGCCAGAATGGGAGCACCTGAGGTGGGATGGGCTTCGGTAGGTATTACGACGCTACGACGCGAGGAGGATCGGACTGTGCGCAGAGCGCTGGTGTGTCTCGCCATCGCGGTGCCGGCCGTGCTCGCGCTGCTGGCCGTGCCCGCGGTCGGACAGGAGCCTCCCTACCCGCCTCCTTCCACCACCGGTCCGACCCCGTCGACCGCTCCTCCGACGGTTGCGCCCACGGCAGCTCCCGTAGCGCCGCGCCCGGCCGAGCCGACTCGCCGTGCCGAGGGGCTGGCTATCACCGGCAGCGAGACCTGGCTCCTGGTCTGGGTCGCGGTCGCGGCCCTGGCGGTGGGCACCGTGCTGGTGGTCGGGGCCCGGCGGCGGGCGGCTACCCGCGCCAGTCTCCGGACCGAGTAGCCCGCCCCGACGAGGGCAAAGCCGGGTCGGGAGGGTTCCAGGGACCGCGGAAGACCCGGCATTCGAACGCGCTCACGCCTGGATGACGATCAGCCGCTCCTCGGTCATCTCCCGCACCGCCGAGTGCGGGCCCTCGCGGGTGTTCCCCGAATCGCGAACGCCGCCGTACGGCATCTGGTCGGTGCGGTAGGTCGGGATCTCGTTCACGAGCACGCCGCCGTACTCGAGGGTGCGGGCGGCGCGCAGCGCGGTGCCGAGGTCGGCGGTGAAGACGGCGGCCTGGAGGCCGTAGCGGGAGTCGTTGGCGAGCCGGAACGCCTCCCCGACGTCGGTGTAGGTCTGCACCGCCACCACCGGCCCGAAGACCTCGAGCGCGCACACCTTCATGTCGGGCTTGACGTTGGCCAGGACCGTCGGCCGGACGAACGGGCCGTCGATCTCGCCGCCGGTCAGCACGTCGGCGCCGGCGGCCTTCGCCTCGTCGATCCACGAGGCGACCCGGTCGCGCTCGTCGGTGGAGATGAGGGTCGACACGTCGGTGGTCTCGTCGAGCGGGTCGCCGACCTTCAGCGCCTCCACCTTCGGCACCAGCGCGTCGAGGAACTTTGGCGCGATCGACTCGTGCACGTACACCCGCTGGGTCGAGATGCACGACTGGCCCGCGTGGCTGAAGCCCCCGACCGAGATCTTCGCCGCCGCGGTCTCGTAGTCGGCGTCGCCCTCCAGGATGACCGGCGCATTGTTCCCGAGCTCGAGGCCGACCTTCTTGCGGGGGGCGCGCCCGCGAATGCCCCAGCCGACGTCGGGTGAGCCGGTGAACGTGATCATGGCGACGTCGGGGTGGTCGACCAGCGCGTTGCCCACTGTCCCACCGCCTCCAGTCACCACGTGCAGCTGGTCCGGGGGCAAGCCGCACTCGTCCAGCAGCAGCTCGGCGAGGGCGACGGCCGACAGCGGCGTCTGCGTCGCCGGCTTGAGGACGAGTGGGCACCCGGCCGCGATCGCGGGCGCGACCTTGTGCGCGATCAGGTTGAGCGGGAAGTTGAACGGGCTGATCGCCCCGACCACGCCGATCGGCAGCCGGAGCGTGAAACCGAGCTTGCCCTCACCGGCGTCGCTCGCGTCCATGGGGACGATGTCGCCGGCCAGGGTGCGGGCCTCGACGGCCGCGAACGTGAACGTCGACACCGCCCGCTGGGCCTCGATG
>JACDBD010000176.1 GCA_013695115.1 Actinomycetota bacterium
ACGGTGGCGAGCCACGGCAGCGCCGCCCGGGCGTGGCGGTACTTGACCCGGGCGACGAGATCTCGGGCCACCCCCTCGTAGGCGAGCGGCGCGACCCAGGCGTCGAGGCCGGCGGGCGGGGATGCCGGCGGCGGCGCCCGCAGGGTGTGCGCGCACTCGGCACACACGGGATCGGCGCGGCGACCGCAGCCGGGGCACAGCGTCGGGAACACGACCTCGACGAACGCGCGCCACACCGTCCCGACGGCCATGCGCCGACCGTAGCGACGGGGTGTGACGGCTTCGGGGTGCTCAGTAGCGGTAGTAGTCCGGCTTGTACGGCCCTTCTTGGGGCACGCCCAGGTAGGTGGCCTGCGCCTCCGTCAGCGTCGTCAGCCTGACCCCGAGCTTGCCGAGGTGCAGCCGGGCGACCTCCTCGTCGAGGTGCTTGGGCAGCGTGTACACCTTCTTCTCGTAGAAGTCGTTGTGCCCGTACAGCTCGATCTGGGCGATCACCTGGTTGCTGAAGCTGTTCGACATGACGAAGCTCGGGTGGCCGGTCGCGCAGCCCAGGTTCAGCAGCCGGCCCTCGGCCAGCACGATCACCTGGTGCCCGTCCGGGAACCGCCACTCGTCGACCTGGGGCTTCACGTTGAGCCGCTCGATCCCCTCGACCGCGGCGAGACCGGCCATGTCGATCTCGGTGTCGAAGTGCCCGATGTTGCCGACGATGGCGTTGTGCTTCATCCGTGCCATGTGGTCGGCGGTGATCACGTTGCAGTTGCCGGTGGCGGTGACGAACAGGTCCGCCTCGTCGACGATGTCGTCGAGGGTCGTGACCTGGTAGCCCTCCATCGCCGCCTGGAGCGCGCAGATCGGGTCGATCTCGGTGATCACGACCCGCGCCCCCTGGCCGCGGAGGGACTGGGCGCAGCCCTTGCCGACGTCGCCGTAGCCGCAGACGACCGCGAGCTTGCCCGCGATCATCACGTCGGTCGCCCGACAGATGCCATCGACGAGCGAGTGGCGGCACCCGTAGAGGTTGTCGAACTTCGACTTCGTCACCGAGTCGTTCACGTTGATCGCCGGGAACAGCAGCGTGCCCAGCTCCTGCATCTGATACAGGCGGTGCACGCCGGTCGTCGTCTCCTCGGTGACGCCCACGATGCCCTCGGCGACACGGTGCCAGCGGCGGTTGTCCTCCCCGAGGATCCGGCCGAGCAACCCGAGCACGACCGCGAACTCCTCGTTGTCGGCAGTGGACGGGTCGGGCACCTCGCCGGCGCGCTCGAACTCGACGCCCTTGTGCACGAGCAGGGTGGCGTCGCCGCCGTCGTCGAGGATCATGTTGGGTCCGTCGGCGTCCGGCCATGCCAGCGCCTGCTCGGTGCACCACCAGTACTCCTCGAGCGTCTCGCCCTTCCAGGCGAACACGGGGACGCCGGCGGCCGCGATCGCGGCGGCGGCGTGGTCCTGGGTCGAGAAGATGTTGCACGACGCCCAGCGCACCTGGGCGCCCAGCGCCGCCAGCGTCTCGATGAGCACCGCGGTCTGGATCGTCATGTGCAGCGACCCGGTGATGCGGGCGCCGGCGAGCGGCTGCTGCGCGCCGTATCGCTCGCGCAGGGCCATGAGGCCGGGCATCTCGTGCTCGGCCAGGTCGATCTCCTTGCGGCCGAACTCGGCCAGGGAGATGTCGGCGACCTTGTAGTCGGGGGCGTCGCCGGTGCGGCGGGCGGTGGTTGCGGTCGTGGTCATGTCATCGACTCCTCACGGTCGGCGCGTGTCAGGACACGCGCGTTCTTCGCTGGGAGTCGGCCCGGATCACCGGGTGACAGCCGCTACGGCCCGACCAGAGGCTCAGTGTAGTCAGTCGCGTGCCGCCATCGCCTGCTTGAGCTGGGTGATGGCGTCGATGGGACCGGGGTCGACGTCGTGGTCGAAGGCCAGGTAGCAGCTGGCCCAGTCGCCCGTGTACATCAGGTCGAGCACCTGGGCGAGTCGCGTCTCCCCCTCCGCCTGCACCTCCAGCACCTGGGCCACGGTCTCCTCGATGATCTCCCGCGTGGCGGAGAAGCGCCGCGCCAGCTGGGGATGCTCGTAGCCGTGGCGGAGCTCGACGAGCGTGAACACCTGGCGGGTGACGTCGCCGTGCTGGCCCCAGCCGCAGATCTCGTTGTGATCGAGCTCCGGGTACGTGTTCCAGAACGCAGGCGCCTTGGCGTTCTCGTTCACGTCGCACTTCCAACGCATCGCCGCCGCCGCGCCCAGCGTACCACCGCCGTAGAAGAGCGGGATGGTCGTCCCGATCTTGCGGGCGATCTCGCGGGCGGGGTTGGCGGCGCCCTCGACGTCGGGCCGGCACTTCTTCCGGCGGGCGCCCAGCTGCTTCTGGGCCATCGTCAACCACTTGCGCGCGTCGGGGGCCATCCCCAGTCGGAACAGCGTGACGAACAACGGTGCCACCAGCGCGCCGAGCGCGGCCCGGGGAACCGGGAGATCGGGCGGGCACGGCACGTGGAGCCCGCCCCGCTCCGCCACCAGCTCGGCGAGCCGGCCACCCCGGCTC
>JACDBD010000289.1 GCA_013695115.1 Actinomycetota bacterium
GAGTGGGAGGTGCTCGAGCGGTGAAGCTGCTGCTCGACACCCACATCTGGTTGTGGCTCCTGCTCGAGCCGAACCGGCTCGTCCGTCGGGTGGCGGATGCACTGACGGATCCGGCCAATGAGCTCTGGCTCTCGCCGATCAGCGTCTGGGAGGCGCTGCTCCTCGTCGAGCGGGGGCGGGTGGAGGTCGACCGGGCCCCCGGCGAGTGGCTCGATCGAGCGCTTCGGGACGAGCCGCTACGCGATGCTCCTGTGACGCGAGCAGTGGCGTTGTCGAGTCGGTCGCTCGATCTCGCTCACGAGGATCCCGCCGATCGGTTCATCGCCGCGACAGCGATGACGTACGAGTTGACCCTGGTGTCCGGCGATGCCCGGCTTCTCGAGTCGACGAGCTATCCCGTGCTCGCCAACCGCTGACCGCTTACGCGGGGTCGATCCTGAGCAGGCCGTCGCCCTGGGAGAGGACGTAGAGCTCGCCGTCGTTGTCCTGGCCGAAGGCGGCGATGTTGGCCGCGTTCACGTCGAGGAAGCGCTCGACCGCGACCTCGCCGTTCTCCTGGGTCAGCGCCCGTACGTCACCCTGGCAGTAGTCGGCGAAGACGTAGGCCCCGACGAGGTTCGGGATGCGCGTGCCGCGGTACACGAACCCGCCCGTCACCGAGCAGCCCTGGTCGGGGTTCGGGTACTCGAAGATGGCGGGGACCGTTCCGGAGATCTCGTCGCCGCTGAACGGGTGGTTGCCCTCGTAGCGGGCCCAGCCGTAGTTCGCGCCCGCGCCCTGGCCCGCGGGCACGAAGTCGACCTCTTCGTAAGCGTTCTGACCCACGTCGCCGATCCAGAGGTCGCCGGTCTCGCGGTCGAACGAGAACCGCCACGGGTTGCGCAACCCGTAGGCCCAGATCTCGGGCCGCCCCCCGCCGCTCGCGAACGGGTTGTCGGCCGGGATCGTGTACGGCATGTCGCCCGACGGGTTCGGGTCGATGCGCAGGATCTTGCCCAGCAGGGTGTCGAGCGACTGACCGTTCCCGCCGGGGGCGTGGCCCTCGCCGTTGTCGGCAGCGCCGCCCCCGTCTCCGAGCGCGATGTAGAGGAGGTCGTCGGGCCCGAACGCGAGCTGGCCGCCGTTGTGGTTGGCCTGGAGCGTCTCGACGGTGATGATCGGCCGGCGCGACCCGGGGTCGGCGGTGTCCCCCTGCATCGTGTACTCGTCGACCTGGTTGTCGCCGTTGTTCGTCGCGTCGCTGTAGTGCACGTACAGCTTCGTCCCGTCGGGCGAGAACGCGATGCCGAGCAATCCCTCCTCGCCGCCGCTCTGCGTGCGGTCGCTGATGTCGAGGGTGGGCTCCTCACGGAGGACCCCGTCAATAATCACCCGCACCCGCCCGACCTGCTCGGCGACGTAGAGCGGGGGGTGATCGTCGCGCACGGCCATCGCCGTGGGCGCCTCGACCTGGGCGACGGGCGTGAGCGTGACCGCGGCCGCGTCGAGGTCGGCGGGCGCGGTGGCCTCGGTGGTCGACGGTTCGGTCGTGGCCGGCTGCGTCTTCGGCTTCGACGAGTCGTCGCCACCACCGCCGTCGCAGGCGACGGCGAAGAGCGCGAGGCCGGCCATGACAGTGAGAGCTCGGCGCACGGAGCGCAGGCTATCGGCGGAGGCTTCGACACACGCCGCGCCTACGATCGTGTTCGTGAAGTACGTCGTCCTCGTCCCTGATGGTTGCGCCGACGAGCCGCTGCGCGAGCTGGGTCACCGCACCCCGCTCGAGGCGGCGGCGATGCCCGCGCTCGCCCGCCTGGCCGCGCGTGCCGAGGTCGGACGGGCCGCGGTCATCCCCGAAGGTCTCCCGCCCGGCAGCGACGTCGGCAACATGGCCATCCTCGGTTACGACCCCAACGTGTTCCATACCGGCCGGGCGCCCATCGAGGCCGCGGCCATGGGCGTCGAGCTGGCGCCGGACGAGGTGGCGTTCCGCTGCAATCTCGTCACGGTCGATGACGCAACCGACCCGCCGACGATGGTTGACTTCGCCGCCGGCCACCCGACCAGCGAGCAGAGTCACCCCATCGTCACCGCCCTCGACGAAGCGCTCGGGGCCGGCCGTGACGGCGTGCGCTTCCATGCCGGCGTTGAGTACCGCCACCTCTGCGTGGTGCCGGCAGACTTCGGCGACGCCGAGTGCGTCCCGCCTCACGACCTCACCGGCCGCGGCGCGGTCATGCCCAGCGGCCCGGCCGCCCCGAAGCTGGCCGCGCTCATGGACGCGTCCAAGGAGATCGTGCGCGCCGCGGCCCGGGAGGTCGGCTCGGACGCGACCCAGATCTGGCTGTGGGGCCAGGGCGTGCGCCCCTCGATGCCGGCGTTCGCGGACCGCTACGGCGTCACCGGCCGGCTGAGCTCGGCCGTCGACCTCGTGCGGGGACTCGGTGTGCTCACCGGCCTGGAGGTGGTCGACGTCCCCGGCGCAACCGCCGGGTTCGACAACGACTACGTCGCCCAGCGCGACGCTTGCCTGCGCTCGCTCGCCGACCGCGACTTCTTCCTCCTCCACGTCGAGGCCACCGACGAGGCCGGCCACCAGGGCAACGTCGCCGAGAAGGTTGCCGCGCTCGAGCGCTGGGACACCGATGTCATCGCGCCGCTCGCGGACGCGCTCGACGGCGAGCCCTGGCGCCTGCTGGTCATGCCCGACCACGCCACGCCGTGCGTGCTCAAGACCCACACCTCCGACCCCGTGCCCTATCTCCTCTTCGACGCTGCCGTCGACGGACCGGGCGGCGAGTACACCGAGCGCAGCGTCGCCGGCGGCGGCGCGGTGGTCGCGCACACCCTGATGGAGCGCCTGCTCGCCTAGCGAGGGGGACAGAGCTGCCAGTCCGCACACTCGTGCTCGTCGACGGCGAGCACTACCCGCCTGTAGTGCGCGCCGCGATCGACGAGCTGCGCGCCGCCGGGAGCGACGTCGTCGGCGCGGCCCTGCTCGGCGGGGGCGAGAAGCTGCGGGTCGACGAGGCGCCCGAGTACGGGGTCGCGTCCGACGCGGTCGTCTCCGGTACCTCACCTCTCGCCGCGCTCCTCGAGTCCCTGGCGCGCTTCGACCCCGACGAGGTCGTCGACCTCTCCGACGAGCCCGTCCTGGACGCCCGCACCCGCATGCTCCTGGCCGCGCACGCGCTCCACCACGGCGTGCCCTACCGCGGGGCCGACTTCCGTTTCGACCCGCCACCGCGCCCGCGCCGGGCGGTGAAGCCGAGCATGGCGGTGATCGGGACGGGTAAGCGCACGGGCAAGACCGCGGTCGCGTCGGCGGCGGCGCGCGCGCTGGCTGCCCGCGGGCGCGCCCCGGTGATCGTGGCGATGGGGCGGGGCGGGCC
>JACDBD010000185.1 GCA_013695115.1 Actinomycetota bacterium
CAGCCGGGCCGGGTTGCCGTCGTACCACCCGCCGTACAGGCGCCACGTGTTGCGCACGACGAACTCGGGCTCGTCGTACACGGGCCGCAGGTACGGCTTCTCCAGCAGGTCCTGCGGGTACTCGACCGAGTGCACGATCTCGTCGAGCCGGGCGCCCTCGTTCATCATCGCCACGGTCTGGTCGTGCAGCGACTCGAGCAGTGTCGCAGCATCCGAGAGTGATGTGCTGATTCGGTCAGTCCCCACGATCGGCAGGCCGTGACCGGGCAGGAGCACGTCCGCCCCCATGCCTGCCATCGTGCGCAGCGCGACCGCCCAGTCCTTGGGGTAGCGCTGCACCTTCTGGGGGTTGCCGCAGTTCGGTGAGACCCAGCAGAACAGGTCGCCGCAGAACAGCGTGCGCCGGTCCGGCTGCCAGACCCAGGTGTGGTCGTCGGTCTCGCCCCGGGCGTGGTGCAGCTCGAATCGCACCCCGCCGATATCGAGGGCTTGCTCGTCGCGGTAGGTCTCGTCCGGGTACCGGTAGTCGAGCGGCCACTCGAAGTCGGGCAGCTGGAACTGCCGGCGGTTGACCACCTGGTTGTACCCGGCGGTGGCGATGTAGCGGTCGAAGCGCGCCGGGACCCCTTCGTGCGCGACCACCCGCACCGGCGGCGCGCCCGCGTCGCGCGCCGCGGCCTCGTAGCGCTCGACCCCGAAGACGTGGTCGATGTGGCCGTGGGTGTACACGATCGTGTGGGCCGGACGCGGGTCCCAGGCTCGCAACGACTCGTGCGCCTTGGCCGTGCCGACGGGGCTGCTGGTGTCGACCACCACCAGTCCGTCGGCGGTGGCGATTGCATTCACGTTCGAGAACGCCGCCACGTACACGGTGTCGGGCAGCGGCGTCGCGATCTCGCCGAAGTGGGCGAACCAGTGGTGCGCCTTGGGTTCGGCCTCGCCGTTCCAGATCCTCTCCGACAGTTCGAGCAGGTCCGTGCCCATATGGTTGCTCCCCAAATCAGAACGTGTTTCACTTCTGCCGTGGCCGTTCCCTCATCGTCGGCGCCGAACGCGCTCGCCCGCAACCAGGCCGCCCGCCGCCGCCGGGTGCTCGACGCCGCCGTCCGCCTGGCCGAGCGGGGCGGGTTCGAAACCGTGCAGATGCGCGACGTCGCCGCCGAGGCCAACGTCGCCCTCGGGACGGTGTACCGCTACTTCACGTCGAAGGAGCGGTTGCTGCTCGAGGCGATGGTGGAGCAGGTCCGGGCGCTCGCGGGACGCGTCGAAGAGGAGCCGCCCGTCGGTGCGACCCCGGCCGAGCGGGTCGTCGACGTGCTCGCGCGGGCGACGGCTTCGCTCCAGCGCCACTCCGAGGTGACGGCGGCGATGGTGCGGGCGAACGGGTCGGCGCAACCGTCGGAGTCGGATTGTGTGCGCGCGGTCCGGGAGCTCATGACCGGCATCATCACCAGCGCCATCCACGAGGGGCCGCCGTCACCCCGCGACCTCGCGGTCGCCCGCGTGCTCCAACAGGTGTGGCTGTCGGCGCTGATCGGCTGGGTCGGCGGGGTCGACGAGGCTCCCCGGGTCACCGCCGACCTCGACAGCGCCGCGCATCTCCTCCTCGATTGATGCGAGCGGCACGACCCAACTGCGTGCCGCGAACTTGGCGTCCGGGCGAGCGCCTGCGGCGCAGGTACCCGGCGCCGCAGCGAGCGAGGCAATAGGAGTGGACCTTCGCGATTCGCCCGAGGCGGCCGCCTTCCGCACGGAAGCGCGCGCGTTCCTCGACGCGCACGCCCCCGAGGACGCCATCAACACCTACCGCGCCGATGTCGACGAGGAGATCGCGGTCGAGCGCTCGACCGCGTGGCAGCGCACCCTCCACGAGCACGGCTGGGCCGCGATCACGTGGCCGGAGGAAGCGGGCGGCCGCGGCCTGGGACCGGTCGAGCAGATCATCTGGAACCAGGAGCTGGCACGCGCCGGCGTCACCCAGTCGCTCTTCATGGTGGGCGTCGAGATGGTCGGGCCCACGCTGATTGTCCACGGCACGCCCGAGCAGAAGGAGCACCACCTCGAGCCCATCCTCAGCGGCGAGCACGTGTGGTGCCAGCTCCTCAGCGAGCCCGGAGCCGGCTCCGACCTCGCCGGTCTCCACACCCGCGCTGTGCGCGACGGCGACGAGTGGGTGGTGAACGGCCAGAAGGTGTGGTCGTCGGGCGCCCACTACTCGCACTACGGGATCCTGCTCGCCCGCACCGACCCCGAGGTCCCCAAGCACCAGGGCATCACCTGCTTCGCCTGCCCGATGAGCGCGCCCGGCGTCGAGGCGCGGCCACTGCGCCAGATGACGGGCGGCGCCCACTTCAACGAGGTGTTCCTCACCGACGCCCGGATCCCCGACTCGCACCGCATCGGTCCCGTCAACGAGGGCTGGAACGTCGCCCGCACCCTGCTCGCCAACGAGCGGATGGCGCTCAGCGGCGCCGAAGGGGCGTTCTCCTTCGACGAGCTCGCCGCCGCCG
>JACDBD010000189.1 GCA_013695115.1 Actinomycetota bacterium
GGCGTGGGTGTGACGGAAGGGCTTGGCCTCCTCCTCGCGACGGGCGCGTCCGACTGCGAGCGCATCCGCGACGGTTTCGTGGCGCAACCGGCCAGCACCCTGTCGGCGCTCGCTTATGTCGCAGTGGGCATCTGGATCGTGGTGCGGTTTCGACAGCGAGTAGCTCGAGTGTTCGGCTTGCTGGTCGTGGTCGTCGGTGTCGGGAGCGTCGGCTACCACGGATGGGACGACGGCCGCGTCGAGTTCGTCCACGACGCCGCGTTCTCCGGCGCGCTGCTGTTCATCGCCGGCTTCGAGCTCGTGCACTCCCGACTGGCGGGCGGGCGCTTCCCAATCGAGCGCCGATCTGTTGGTTACTGGGTCGGCACCGGCGCGTTCGCGATCGGGCTGACCGTCAACCTGCTCGGCAGGACCGACGCCCCGCTATGCGCGCCGGGTAGCGCGATCCAGTGGCACGCGGTCTGGCACGTGGCGACCGCGGCCGCGCTCGGGGCGTGGGCGTGGGGCGCGCTGGGACAGAAGGTGCGAGACTTTGATCAGACGAGGAGGACGTATGGCGGAGATGCGGTTCAATCACATGGAGCTGACGTTCCCGCAGGGGACGCTTACTAAGGAGTTCCGCGAGGAGATCGACGGCTTCTACGGCAGCGTGTTCGGCTGGATCGGAGTCGATACCGAGGTCGTGGGCCAGCTCTGTCACATCCTCCTCTCCGAGGAGGCCCAGCAGTTCATCCTGCTGGCCGAGAGCAACAAGCCCATGCAGTCGCCCGGCTACGACCACCTCGGCCTGCTGTTCTCGACCCGGGCCGAGGTCGACGCCAAGCTCGAACAGTGTCAGCGGTACCAGGAGAAGGACGACCGGGTGAAGATCAAGGACTACGACGACCTCGTCACCGGCGACCTCACCACCCGCGCCTTCTACGTCAAGTACCTGCTCCCGATCTACTTCGACGTGCAGTGCATGGAGCGGGTCGGCGAGCCCATTCCGAACGCGCTCACCTAGCTCCGACCAGGAGACGCCATGCGCACCCCCCTGTGTGACGACCTCGGGATCGAGTTCCCGATCTTCGCCTTCACGCACTGCCGCGATGTCGTAGCCGCGGTCAGCAAGGCGGGCGGGTTCGGGGTGCTCGGTGCGGTCGGGTTCTCGCCCGAGCAGCTCGAGGTCGAGCTGGGCTGGATCGACGACAACGTCGGCGACAAGCCTTACGGCGTCGATGTCGTCATCCCGGGCAAGTACGAGGGGATGGGCGAGGACGACCCGGGCAAGCTCACGCAGCAGCTGCGCGACATGGTCCCGACCGAGCACGTCGAGTTCGCCCAGAAGATCCTGACCGAGCACGGCGTCCCCGAGCTGCCCGAGGGCGAGGAGCGGGGCGGCCAGCTACTGGGCTGGACCACGGCCACCGCCGCGCCCCAGATCGACGTCGCCCTCAACCACGAGAAGGTCGCGCTCGTCGCCAACGCCCTCGGCACCCCACCCGACGACGTGATCGAGGAGATCCATCACGCCGGCCGGCGCGTCGCCGCGCTCTGCGGTTCGCCCCACCAGGCCGTGCGCCACCGTGACGCCGGCGTCGACATCGTGATCGCCCAGGGCACCGAGGCCGGTGGTCACACCGGCGAGGTCGGCTCGCTCGTGCTGTGGCCCCAGGTCATCGAAGCGGTCGCGCCCACGCCTGTCCTCGCCGCCGGCGGGATCGGCACCGGCGCCCAGATCGCGGCGGCGCTCGCGCTCGGCGCCCAGGGTGTCTGGACCGGCTCGCTGTGGCTCACGGTCGAGGAGGCCGACCTCACCCCGGTCCAGAAGGAGCAGCTCATCGCGGCGGGCAGCCGCGACACGGTGCGGTCGCGCTCCTACACCGGCAAGCCCGCCCGCATGCTGCGCACCGACTGGACCGAGGCGTGGGAGCGCCCCGACACGCCCGACCCGCTTCCGATGCCGCTCCAGTACATGGTGTCGGGCGACGCGATCGCCCGCGCCCACCGCTATCCCGAGAGGGCGCGCGACGTGATGTTCAACCCGGTCGGTCAGGTCGTCGGGCAGATGAACCAGATCCGCAAGACGCGCGACGTCGTGCTCACGCTGGTGGACGAGTACGTCGAGGCGACCGAGCGGCTGAACAAGCTCGGCACCTGAGTCGCGGCGTCAGTCCTTCAGCTCGACGATGATCTCGTGGAACGGCTGGGTGCCGATGTTGACCGCGGTCTCGATGCCGCCCCGGTCGACCGGGATCACCATGCCTTTGATGACCTCGCCCTCGAGGTAGTCCTTGTAGGGGCCCTCGGTGTCGGGCTCGGGGTCGACCGCGACCCGGTCGCCGCCGATCTCGATCAGCAGGTGGTCCAGCTCGTGGCGATGCACGTCGCTGCGCTCGCCCGGCTGCAGCAACAGCTCCCACACCTTCACCCGGTCGTTCTCGAACAGCACTTTGCTGCCGACGCCGCCGAGGGTCCGCTCCTTGGGCATGGTTCCGCCTCCTGTCCCTACTATCGGCATTCTCGCAGAGGAGGTTGGGCGTGCGCCTCGGCCTCCGCTCGATTCGGGCGGTGGCTCAGCCCCAGCGGCTGTGACTTCGCTGCTCGAGAAGGCTGTCGCGCACGTCTGCTACGTCGTCTCAGAAAAGCGCTACCGACGTGATGGCCTTGCCCATCCTGATGAGGGGAACCGGTGCTCCGCCCGAGGAGTCCTCGACCTCTTCGATGGCCTCGAATCCGGCCGCTTCGTACAACCGCCGACCAGACAGCGTGGACATGAGCTCCAACCGTGAGAAGCCCTCTGCCGCTGCTGCAGATTCGCAGAGCGAGAGAATGAGGCGACCGACGCCACGCCGGGTGAAGGCGGGATGGGTGTACATGGCCCGCACGCGTGCCGGATCCGTCGACGGGTCGAGCATGGCGCTGTCCCGACCAGCGCTGTGACTGCCGCCGTACAGCGTGGCACGGCGGCTCCAGCCGCCGCACCCGGCGATCTGTTCATCGCACTCGACGACGAAGTAGGTCTGATCGTCGATCAGCTCGGTGTCCACGCCCATGAATGGCGTGACTGGCCCTGAGCTGCGGCTCATCGAGAAAGGCCTCCTGCAGCTCGTCAATCGCGGCTTGGACCAGCGGCCCGAGTGCGGGAAGGTCGTTGGCGGTGGCGAGGCGGCTGGTGAGCGACATGGTGAGTCCTCCGATCGTCCGCCGGCTGGGGCCGCGAACCGTTTGTCGCCGAACAAACCTCAGCTTCCTTCATAGACAGCATCACAGAAGTTCTCGCCGACCGCGGAGCCCTCGTGGGAAGTCGAGCCCGACCTCTCGGAGTGGTTCACGACTGAATCTGGCTCATGAACTGCTGCATGTCGAAGTAGTCGCGCCAGGCGACGATCTTGCCGTCCGTCACCTCGAACGTGCCCATCACCGGCAGCTCGATCGTATTGCCGGGCAGGTGGAACACGTCGACGCGCTCGGTCAGCACGACATCGCCGTCGGCGGCGATGTTGTCCACCCGGAACTCGATCTTGTCGACACCCTGGGTGAACCCGGCGATCGTGGTCCGGATGGCGTCGACGCCGGTGATCGGGTCGACCGGGATGTTGTGGTACAGGGCGTCGTCGGTGAAGAACGCCATCAGCGCGTCGAGGTCGTTTGCGGACCAGGCGTCGCAGAACTTCCTGACGATCTCCGTCGGCGAGCTCATGACTGGGGCTCGACTTTCGTCCAGCCGCCGGTGACGCCCGCCAGCGCGCCCAGGTCGGCGTAGTTCTCGAAGTACCCGCACGCCGCGCACGCGAGCGTGTCGACGTCGATACCCTGTTTCACCACCGCGCCGCCCATCGGGCTGGCGACCATCCACCCGGATCCACCGCCGCCGGGGCTGATCCCGTCCCGGGCCGCGAACACGGTCGGCTGACTGCACTTTACGCACGTGCCTCGCTTCATCTGCTGTGTCCTCCCTGCTTGCGCGCACGGTACTGCTCCTGCCACTCCGATGGCGGCGGGTCGGAAGGCTTCGGTCCGGCACCAAAGAAGCGAGGCATCTCGGCCGCGAGCTCATCGGCGGTCCATCCACTGCCGTGACGCTCGAGCGTGTCATCGACCTCCCACGCCCGCACGTGCTCGACCATCCCGCCCCGCACCTGGAAGCACTGGCCCGAGATCCAACCCGCGGCCGGGGACGCGAGGTACGAGACCATCTCGGCCACGTGCACGGGGTCGGTGGGATCGAACGCCTCCTCCTCGGCGCGAGCGCGGTCGATGCGCCAGCCCACCGCCGCCATCCGGGTCTGGGCCGACGGCATGATGGTGTTGCAGGTCACGCCGTAGGGCGCCATCTCCGTCGCCAGCGCGTCGGTGAACGCGAGCACGCCCGCCTTCGCCGCGACGTAGTTCGACTGGCCCGCGCCGCCGTACAGGAGCAGCCCGGTCGACGTGTTGACCAGGCGCCCGTAGCCGCCCCGGCCTTCCTTGTGCTCCGTGCGCCACCAGCGGCAGGCGGCCCGGCTGACCGCGAACGTCCCCGTCAGGTGCACGCGCAGCACGTCCCCCCACTCGGCGTCCTCGAGGTTGAACACCATGTGGGGACGGCCGATGCCGGCGTTGTTTACGACGATGTCGATGCGGCCCCAGTTGTCGAGCGCCGCCTGCACGAGCGCCTCGCCGCCCTCGTAGGTGGAGATGTCGTGGGCGTCGGCCGCCGCTCTGCCGCCCGCCGTGGAGATCTCGCGCGCGACCTCCTCGGCCGGCGTCTCACCGGTGGGACTGCCGTCCATGGCCACGCCGAGGTCGTTGACCACGACCTTGGCGCCATAGCCGGCCAGCCGCAGCGCCTCCATCCGGCCGATGCCGCGCCCGGCGCCGGTGATCACCGCGACCCGCCCGTCCAGCATCCCCGTGGTCACACTTTCCCGCTCCCGGCCCTTCGGGCCGGGCCGCTCGGGCCCCGGCTCGCTGCGGCGCAGGATACCTGCGCCGCGGTCGCTCGCCTCATGCCGTGTCGAGCACGGTGCCGCGCCCGCGGGCGGCGAACTCTTCACTCAGCAGGTCGGCATCGCCGGGCTCCAGCCGCCGGTACGGGTCCCCCTTCTCAGGTTGCCACCACACCGGGTCGGCACACTCCCACCGCTCGCGGCGCAGCACGCGCTTCAGCACCTTGCTGGTCTCGGTCATCGGCAGCGCCTCGGTGATCCGCACGAACCGGGGCGACCACTTCGTACCCAGGTCGGGCTGCTCAGCCAGGAACGCGGCGAACCCGTGGGGGTCGAACGTGGCGTCGGGCCGCAGCTGGAGCCCGGCCATGACCCGGTCGCCCACGAGAGGGTCGGGCACCGCGTACACCGCCGCGAGCACGACGTCGGGATGGCGGGCGAGGATCCGCTCCACGGGCGCGGCGGCGAAGTTCTCGCCGTCGACCCGCAGCCACTCGAAGTCGCGGCCGGCGAAGTAGAAGTAGCCCGCGTCGTCGCGGTACCCGAGGTCGCCGGTCCAGTAGAGGCCGTCGCGCACGCGGGCGGCGTTGGCCTCGTCGTTCTTGTAATAGCCCTCGAACATGGCCGCGCCTTGTTTGTTGACGATCTCGCCGATGGCCTCGTCCGGATTGACGAGCCGACCCTCGTCGTCGAACTCGGCTCGGGGACACTCTTCGCCGGTCTCGGAGTCGAGGATCACGACGCCGTCCCCGGCCATCCCGAGGGCGCCGGCGGGCATGTCGGGGGTGCGGCTGATGTGGGCGCCGCCCTCGGTGGAGCCGTACCCGTCGATCACCTTGCACCCGAACCGTTGCTCGAACCGCGCGATATCGAGGTCGGCGGCCTCATTGCCGAACGCAACCCGCAAGGTGTTGTCGGCGTCGTCGGGTTGTTCAGGCGTGGCGAGGATGTACGACAACGGCTTGCCCACGTAGTTGAAGTACGTCACCCCGTTCGCGCGCACGTCGGGCAGGAAGCCCGAGGCCGAGAACTTGCGCCGCAGCACCCCGGTCGCGCCCGCCGCCAGGCACGGCGTCCACCCGGTGATGAGCGCGTTGGAGTGGAACAGGGGCATCGCCTGGTAGCACACGTCATCGACGGTGAGCGGGAGCATCTCCGCCAGCACCCCCGACATGCGGGCCAGCCGACCCTGCGAGCACAGGCACGCCTTGGGCGCCCCGCTCGTCCCCGACGTGAACAGCAGCAGGAACAGGGTGGAGTCGTCGACGTCGACATCGGGGAGCGCTTCGCCTGCGTAATGCCGCATGAGATCGCCGTAGCCGGAGTGTTCACCGTCGACGACGAGGCGGCGGTCGTCCGCCGAACCGAGATCGAGGCCCGTGAGGAGTGGCTCGTAGCTCGCTTCGGTCACGACCCACTGGCAGTCGGTGAAACCGATGTCGCGCGCCAGCTCGGGGCCACGCCGGGTCGGGTTGACGCCGACAACGACGGCGCCGGCGACCGCAGCCGCGCCCAGCCACATCGCGAACTCGGGCGTGTTGTCGAGCAGCACGCCGACGTGGAACGGGCCCGGCCGACGCGTCTCGAGGAGGTAGCGCCCGCGCGCCGCGCACGCCTGCACGTACTCGTCGTAGGTCGAGCTCTCCCCTTCGAAGGCATACGCGGTGCGGGGATCGCCTTCCCGCGCCCGCACGAGCTCGGCGATGGTGCCCATCACGAGTACGCGAGCTCGAGGCCGGGACGGGGCCAGTCCACCGCCACCAACCGTCCCGTACCCGACAGCGTGACGTAGGCGGTGCGGAGCTCGTCGCCGGCGAAGCACACGTTGGTCGTGAACGGGTCGGGCATCGGCACGTACTCGTGGCTCCCGTCGGGCCGGTAGCAGCACAGCCCGTCGCCGATCGCCGCCATCACCACCGTGCCGTCGGCTTCCACCGCCAGCGAGTCGAAGTGGCCAGTCGTGGCGAGCAGGCCCGTCCCGCCGCGGTCGCGCACCTTCCCCGGTGACTCGATGTCCCACGCCCACAGGCGGCCGGTGAAGCTCTCGGCCACATACACCCGGTCGCCGCCGGGGGAGAGGCCGACGCCGTTGGCGCCGAGATTCCCGAACGAGATCTCCTCGACCGAAGACCCGTCGGGCCGGGCGTAGTAGAGCCCGCCCTTGTCGAGATCGCGGGGGCGAGACTTGCCCAGGTCGGTGAACCAGAAGCCGCCGTCGGTGTCGAACACGATGTCGTTCGGGCTGGTGAACCGGTGGCCGTCGCAGTCGCGGTACAGCACGGTCGATTCGCCGGTGGCGAGGTCGACCCTCTCGATCCACCCGCCCTCGAAGTCGGGTGGCTGGCTGCTGCGGGTGGCGAGGTCCATCGGCACCACCATGTCGCCGACCGTGGTCCACGCGAACCCACCGTTGTTGCAGATGTACGCGGCACCGTCGGGCCCGATGGCGGCGCCGTTGGGGCCGCCGCCGAGCTCTGCCACCACCTCGACCTTGCCGTCGGGCGTCACCCGGCTGAGCGTTCCCCGTCGGATCTCGACCAGCACGACGCTGCCGTCGGGCATCGCCACCGGCCCCTCGGGGAAGAGGAGTCCGGTCGCCAACTCGTGCACTTCCTGAGCGGTGGCCATGAACACGTTCTACCGCACCGCGTTACCCTCCGGCCCGTGAGCGAGTGGGTGATCGACGCCGACGCCCACATCACCGAACCGGCCGACCTGTGGTCGGCGCGGGTGCCGGCCAAGTTCCGCGAGCAGGCGCCGCACCTCGTGCGCGGACCGGATGGCGGCGACGTGTGGCACGTCGGCGACGGCGTCGCCATGGTCCCGGTGGGTCACACCGCCACCGCCGGCTGGCCCGATCCGTTCCCCTCCGCGCCCCGCAACATGGACGAGGTTCCGCTCGCCGCGTACGACGCCGCTGCCCGAATCGAGTACCTCGACTCGATCGGGGTGTGGGCCCAGGCCCTTTATCCCAACGTCGGCGGGTTCGGGAACCAGTCATTCCTCGGGCTCGGTGATCCCGACCTCATGCTCGCGTGCGTGCAGGCCTACAACGACTTCCTGCTCGACTGGATCGAGGTCGACCCCCGCCGGTT
>JACDBD010000215.1 GCA_013695115.1 Actinomycetota bacterium
AAGCCGGCCTGCGAGCCGCGGCCGAGGCCGCGGCGGCGGCGGCGCGCGGGTCCGACGACGGCGGTGCTCGCGTGGTCCCGCTCGAGGAGCATCCGAGCCCGCCGCCCCACGAGGTACGCGACCTGCCGGAGACGGTCGAGAAGGCGCGCAAGGCGGCGCTGCTCGAGCGGGCCGACGACGCCGCCCGCGCCGAGGGTGACGCCGTCCGCCAGGTGAGCGTTTCCTATGCCGACTCCCGGCGGCGGATCCTGGTCGCCAACTCCGACGGCCTCCTCGCCCGCGACGACCAGGTGCGCACCCGCTTCCACGTGTCGTGCGTGGCCGCGGCGGACACCGGGATGCAGACCGCGATGGAGGCGCCCGGCCGGACGGTCGGGTTCGAGATGTTCGAGGACATCGAGCCCGAGGACGTCGCCCGCACCGCCGCTCGTCGGGCGCTGACCATGTTGCGGGCCCGGCCGGCGCCGTCGGGACGCCTGCCGGTCGTGCTCGAACGGGGTGCCGGCGGGGTCCTGTTCCACGAGGCGTGCGGCCATGGCCTCGAGGCGGACCTCGTCGCCAAGGACGCGTCGGTGTTCCGCGACCGCACCGGTGAGACGGTGGCCTCCCCGTTGGTGACACTGGTCGACGACGGGACGCTGGCGCGCGAGTGGGGCGCGTACGCGATCGACGACGAGGGCGCGCCGGCGCAGCGCAATGTGCTTATCGAGCGCGGGGTGCTCACCGACTACATGTGGGACCTGCTCCGATCCCGCACGGAGGGGCGGCCCCAGAGCGGCAACGGGCGGCGCGAGACGTACCAACACCTGCCGATGGTGCGCATGACCAACACCTACATCCTGGAGGGCGAGGACGATCCCGCCGACATCGTGCGCGAGACGCCCTACGGCATCTACTGCGCCCAGCTCGGCGGGGGCCAGGTCAACACCGCCACCGGTGACTTCGTGTTCGGGATGACCGAGGCGTACCTGATCGAGGACGGAGAGATCACCGAGCCGGTCCGCGCCGCCAACCTCATCGGCAACGGGCCCGAGACGCTGCGGCTGGTCGACGCCATCGGCACCGACTTCGGGACCTGGCCGGGGACGTGCGGCAAGCTCGGTCAGGGCGTCCCCGTCTCGGCCGGCCAGCCCACGCTGCGGGTGGCGGAGCTGACCGTCGGCGGCACCGCCGAATGACGCGGCAGCGAATGCCTGCCATCGCGGGCTTGCCGCCAGGATTGCGCCGGAGCGCCAGCGATCCGAAGGGCGGCGGCCGGCCAGCCCTTTTCTGGATGGCCCGGCCGCCGAGCGAGTGCGACCATAAAGATGGCTGACTCGCCCGACTTGCTCGACATGGCCCGGCGGGTGGCGGGCGCGGCCCGCGACCACGAGCAGGTCGAGGCGTACGTCGCCCGCTCACACGAGACCGAAGTGCGGGTATTCGACGGCGACGTCGAGTCACTCTCGGTCGCGGGCATCGACGGCGTCGGCGTACGCGTCGTGGTCGACCACCGTCAGGGCTACGCCTGGGCCGGGTCGCTCGATCCCGAGGTCGTCGACGAGACCGTGGCCGAGGCGCGCGACAACGCGGCCTTCGGCGAGCCTGACGAGTGGTATGGGTTGGCCGCGCCATCCGACCTCGGCGACGTCGCTCCGGTCGAGCTCGACGTGTGGCGCGAGGAGCTCCTCGCCGTTCCTACCGATGACAAGGTCGCCCTCGCGCTGGAGGTCGAGCGGGCGACCCGGGCCGTCGACGCTCGGGTCCGCGGGGTCGAGTTCGCCGGCTACGACGACACCGCCATCGAGGCGGCGGTGGCCAACTCGCTCGGCGTCGAGTCGACGACCCGGCGCACCCTCTGCAACTGCAGCGCGGTCGCGATGGCGGGTGACCACGACGCCACCCAGACCGGCGTGGGGTTCAGCGCCGGTCGCACCGTGGCCGACCTCGACGTCGGCGAGGCGGCCGGCGACGCCGCCGAGCGGGCGCTGCGGCTCCTCGGCGCGACCCAACCGCCGTCGCGACGGCTTCCGGTGATCCTCGATCCGCTCGTCACCCGCTCGCTTCTCGGGATCGTGGGCGCGGCCCTCGGCGGCGAGGCGGTGCTCAAGGGCCGTTCGATGTTCGTGGGGCGCGAGGACGAGGAGGTCGCGGCGCCGAACGTGACCCTGGTCGACGATCCGACGCGCCCGGAGGCGTTCGGCGCCGCCGGCTACGACTCCGAGGGGGTGCCGACCCGCCGGACCGAGCTGATCGCGGGCGGGCGCCTCGCCGGTTTCTTGCACAACGTGTACACGGCCCGGCGGTCCGGGGGCGCGACCACCGGTTCGGCCGCGCGTGGCGGGTTCAAGTCCGCCCCCGGCGTCGCCGCCCGCGCCCTCCATCTCGAGCCCGGTCCGCTGACGGCACCCGAAGTGCTGGCGTCGGTGCCCGAGGCGCTGTACGTGCAGGAGGTCAGCGGGCTGCACTCGGGCACCAACCCCGTCAGCGGCGACTTCTCGGTCGGGGTCGAGGGACTGATAGTGCGGGACGGCGCCTTCGCCGAGCCGGTGCGTGAGGTGACCATCGCGTCCACCCTCCAGCGGATCCTGCTCGACGTGGGGCAGGTGGGAGCCGATCTCACCTGGCTGCCGGGCGGGGCCGCCGGCGTCACCCTGCTCGTGAGCGAGATGACGATGAGCGGCGGGTGAACGCGGTCGTACGCTGGAGCGCATGACGCAGCTGCCCGGTATGTACCACGACGGCGCCCGGGAGATGCAGGCGCGCTTCGACAGCCGCCGCATCGCCGACCGGCTCGAGCAGGTCACCGTGCACGACACGTTCTCGGACGGCGACCGCGAGTTCGTCGAGCGCTCTCCGATGTTCTTCCTCGCCACCGCCGATGCCGATGGCTGGCCCGACTGCTCGTACAAGGGCGGGATGCCCGGGTTCGTGCGGGTCGTCGACGACCACACGCTGGCCTTCCCCAGTTACGACGGCAACGGCATGTTCCGCAGCCTCGGCAACATCATCGTGAACCCAAAGGTCGGCTTGCTGTTCGTCGACTTCGAGAAGCCCAACCGCATGCGCATTCAGGGGACGGCGTCACTGCACGACGACGACGAGCTGCTCGAGGCGTTCGAAGGAGCGCAGCTGATCGTGCGGGTGCGGGCCGAGCGCATCTTTCCGAACTGCCCCCGCTACATCCACAAGATGAAGATCGTGGAGCACTCGGTCTTCTCCCCCCGGCCGGGGCACGTGCCCCCGACGCCGGAGTGGAAGCAGATGGACGTGTTCCGCGACTACCTGCCGGGCACGAGCGACGACTGAACCGGCTCGCGCTGGCGGGCGCCCTCGTGGGCGAGGAGCCAGCGCTTGCGGTCGAGCCCCCCGCCGAACCCCCCCAGCCCTCCCGACGTCCGGATGACCCGGTGGCAGGGCACGACGATCGCGATCGGATTCGAGCCCACCGCGTTGCCGACGGCCCGAGTCGCGTCCGGTCGACCGACGACCTCGGCGATGTCGCGGTACGACACCGTCTCACCGGGCGGGATGGCCCGCAGCGTCGTCCACACGTCGCGCTGGAACGCGGTGC
>JACDBD010000240.1 GCA_013695115.1 Actinomycetota bacterium
GCCTCGCTCCGGCGCCGGGCCATCCTTGATCGGGCTGGCCGGCGCCGGCCCTCCGGGCCGCTCGGCGCTCCGAACGCTTGCGGCGCTTCTCGAGTCGTTCCTGGCCCGCGATCGCGAGCACCCCGTCGGGGTTCTGGGCGAGGTTGATCGCACCCAAGCCGAACAGGATCGGCGCGAAGTGATCCGACGCCAAGGCTTCGCGGATGCTGTCGGGGATCCACGTCCACGGGGCGTCGGGGTAGCCGACCGCGGTCGAGAGGAACTCGGGGAACAGCGAGAAGAAGAGGCCGGCGATGATCGCGCCGCCTGGCCGCCGGATCCCGAACAGCACGGTCACCGCCAGCCAGATCAACCCGATGAGCGCGGGCGCACTGCGATACGAGAACGGGCTGTTGACGGCGGCGAACATGGCCCCGCCGAGGCCGGCGATCCCGGCTGAGACGGCGAACAGCGCGAGCTTCGCTCGCACCGGTGAGATGCCGGAGGTGCGGGCCGCGACCTCGGAGCTGCGCACCGCCAGCATGGCGCGACCCGACGCCGAGCGTTGGAGGTTGTTGATGAACAGCGACACCAGCGCGACCAGTGCGAGCAGGAGCATCGACATCGTGCGGGGATCGCCAAAGTCGTACCGCCCGATCTGGGGAGGGTCGAGGAAATAACCCGTCGAGCCCTTGCCGATCTCGTCCACCTGAAAGACGACGAGCTCGCCGACGAACGCCAGCGCGAGCGTTGCCAGCGCGAGCTCGAGTTGGCCGAGCTTGCGCACCGGCACCGCGATCAGGAGGCCGACCAGCGCGGACACCACCGCGGCCGCCACCGCCGCGACGAAGAAGTTGGGCCGGCCGTCGTTGGTGAGCACCGGGACGGCGGTGTCGAAGCGCTTGTTCACGAGCCAGCCGGCGACGAAGCCACCCGTCGTCACGAAGGTCGCCTGGGCCAGGCTCACCATCCCGCCCAGCCCGGTGACGACGACGAACGAGAGGAACACCAGCGACAGCACCAGACCGGAGGAAACCTGGCTCGCCCAGAAGTCGTCAGCGACGAACTGCACGTACCAGACGAGCCCGGCCGCGGAGACGAGCCACGTGACTCGCCGGCGCCACGCGGGTACGCCGGTGCGGTGGTCGGGCGGTGGCGCCTCCGATTCCGCGACCGAACCGGCTGCACGCCCCCCGACCTGACCGAGCACGAGGAGGGCGAGGAACGCGAGGACGTACGGGATGGCCGAGTTGAACCCGCTGATCTCGTCGAGGAACGGCACGTAGTCGGGCACGTAGCCGTACATGAGGTTCTGCACCACGCCGAACAGGAGGCCGACGGCGAACGCGACCGGGATCGACCGGAAGCGGGCCACGACCACCGCCACGATCGAGCCGAGCACGACGCTCGTGAAGGAGAAGTCGGAGAGCTCGAGGAACGGCGCGAGCAGCACCCCGGCCAGGCCCGCCAGGACCATCGACAGCACCCAGGCGACGGCCGAGGTCCGGGCGGTGTCGATGCCGCGCAACCGGGCGAGGTCGCCGCGGTCCACCGCGGCACGCATGGTGAGCCCGATCCGAGTGCGCCGCAGCACGTACCAAAGCAACAGCGCCGTCACCGCGGCAGCGACGAACACCGCGATCTGGTCCGAGTTGATGGTGATGTCGTCGGTGACGTGCCACACGTCGGCCGGCACCGGTCCCAGGCCTGGCGGGCGCGCCACCTGGTCGGTGGACGGCAGGTCCCAGTGGAAGATGTCGTTGCCCTGCTCGATGATCCACAGGGCGAGCTGCGGCAGCGCGACCAGGAGCCCGATCGTGCCCATGATGCGGGCGTATATCGGTGCGCTCGCCAGCCGCCGCAGGAGGAGCCGGTCGAGGCCGAGGCCGAGCAGCGGTGCGAAGACCAGGATCGACACGACCGCCGCCGGGACGATCGGCCAGCCCGCGCCCTCGGGCGAGTGCAGCTCGAAGTAGACCAGCGCGGTCGTGAACGCGACCGCGCCGTGGCCGAAGTTGAAGATGCCCGACGTCTGGTACGTCAGCACGAGACCGGCGGCCACGATCGCGAAGATCCCGCCCGACACCGCCCCGCTGATGACGAGGGTGAAGAGCTTGGTCAACTCAACCTTCCCCTGACGCGGATCGACGGGCGGGCCGGTACCAATCGGGCGGCCCGCCCGTCGTCCCGCTCCTGCTACAGCTTCTTGATCTTCCCGCAGGTGAACGGGACCGCGATCGTGTACTCGCCCGCGACCGCCTCGACCAGCGTGCCGCACGGCGATCCCTGCGAATGCGCCTTTGGCCACTTCGTCCTGGCGATCGTGTCCGGCACCTCGAACACGAAGTTGTCGTTTCCGGCTTCGACGAGCGCCGCCTGGCTGAGATCGCCGTCCACCTTCTGCATCATCTCGAGCATCATCTCGGCCGACCAGTAGCCGCCCGCGAGCGGCTGGGTCAGGCCCGTTTCCAGGTCCAGGTCCGGGAATGAGGCCACGACGTCGTCGATGAGCCGCTGCACGTTCTCGTTCTCCGGCGCAGCCTGGAACGGCGCCATCTGGATGAAGACGGTCGAGCCCTCGGCCCCGCCGACGAGGCGGGGGTCGTACTGCACCGCGTTGGTCTGGAGGCCCTCGTAGCCCAGCTCCTTGAGCTTGCCCGCCATGCCCAGCACGTTCAGCGATGACATGAGCAGCATGATCATGTCGGGCGGCTCACCGTCGTCGGCCTCGAGTAGCTCGTTGGCGAACGGGGTGAAGTCGGCCGGCGACGGCGCCGGCGGACCGGGCACGTTGGCCTCGGCGTAGATCACCTTGGCGCCGACGTCCTCGATCGCCGCCGTCTGGGTCTCGATGCCCGAACGGCCGAGGTCGTTGTCGTCGGCGATGATCGCCATCGTCTTGCCCTTGATGCTGTCGCCGGCGGCCTTGAACTTCTCCCGCAGGAGCACTCCCCAGGTGTTGCCGAAGACGTCCGGCTCCGGGGGTGTCAGGCAGCCTCCGCTAAAGCCGAACGCGACCGTGGTGTCACACCACTCGGGGCCGATGGCCCAACCGAAGACCGGCGTCCCCTGCTCCTCGGCGAAGGTCACCCCGGCCGGGGTCGCGGTCATCATCGGCAGGATCGCGCAGACGTTGTCCTGCTGGATGAGTTTGCGCACCGCATCCGTGTTCTCGCTCGGCTCGCTGTTGTCCTCTTCGACGCCGATGAACTCGAACGTCTGACCGGTCCCGAGCTCGTCGTCCGCGCTGGCGCGATCGAGTCGGGCCTGCACGCCCTTCTCCGAGTCGCCGTAGAACCCGCCGTAGACGACACCGCCCACCTTGATCGTGTCGCCCGAACATGGATCGCCGCCACCGCGCTCGGGAGCGTCGGCCTTGGCGATCCCGCCCGAGAGCGCGACCGCGAGCGAGCTCGCCGTCAGCACCGCTACCAACTTCGGTCGTTTCACGTCCGTTCCCCCTTGGTCCTTCGGATCATGGCTCACCGAGGTACGCGGCGCGCACGTCGGCGTTGGACTGGATCTCATCGGGTCGTCCGGTCGCGAGGACGCGCCCCAGGTCGAGCACGACGACGCGGTCACACAGGCTCATCACGAAGCCGACATCGTGTTCGACGAGCAGCACCGCGCACGACTCGTCGCCCCGGATAGCCCGGATGCGATCGGCCAGCCGCTCGACCTCGCCCTCTTCGAGCCCCGATGTGGGCTCGTCGAGCAGCAGGACCCGCGGGCGTTCGACGATGGCGCGGGCGACCTCGACCATGCGGGCGGTGCCGATCGGCAGCGACCCCGCCGGTTCGTCGCGCACGCTGTCGACGCCGCAGAACTCCAGCACTCGGTCGACCTGCTCTCGCCGGGCGCGCTCCCGCCGGCGACGGGTCGGCGATGCAACGAGGTCGGCGAGCAGTCCGCCGCCGCCGCCCTCCCACTCGAGCCCGGCGAGCACGTTGTCGGCGGTCGACAGCCACCCGTACGTCTGGACCCGCTGGAAGGTGCGCCGCAGGCCGGCGCGGGCCCGCCGCACCGCTCCCCACCCGGTGATGTCGGTCCCGTCGAGCACCACCCGGCCCGCCTCGGGCGGCCGCACCCCCGAGATCACGTCGAAGAGCGTCGTCTTGCCCGCGCCGTTCGGACCGATCAGTCCGCAGACCTCACCCGCCCGCAGGTCGAGGGCGACGTCGTCGAGGGCGGTGATGCCGCCGAAGCGCACCGTGACGTGCTGGAGGCTCAGGACCGCGCCGGCGGGTGCCGGCGGCGCGGCGAGATCGACGCCGGTTGCCGCCCGCCCGTCCGTCCCCACGGTCCCCCTCCGTCTGACCGGACTCTGAATCTGACGGTGTATCAGTTCCGGTCCCCCCGATCCACCGTCTTCAGTGGAACGAACCGGGATTCACCGCCGGCTACCGGGGCGATCCCGGCGCGACCAACGCCCACGGGCGCTCCCGCTCGACCAGCAGCGCCAGGTCGAGAAGGAGCGCCTCGGCGTGGTGGCGCGCCATGACCTGCATCCCGACGGGAAGGCCCCGGCTCGTGCCGACGGGGATCGAGATCGCGGGGCTGCCGAACACGTTGGCGGGGATCGTGAGCGCGCCGTTGTTGCCGAGCTCGGTGCGCGTGCCCGCGACCTCGGTGGGGAGCGGGCCCTCGGCCGCGAACGCCACGTCAGGATTCGACGAGGCGATCACGAAGTCGACGTCGTCGAAGATCTCGGCCATCGCCTCGTTCATCGCGGTGCGCTGGGCTTCGATCCGGGCGCGGGCGTCGAGGTTGTAGATCTCGGTCGCGACCTTGAGGCCGAATGCGATCTCGAGCGTGAGGTCGGGCTCGCAGTCGGGATAGAGCTCCGCCAGCTCCAGGCGGACCTCCGACAAACCCGCGAGCGCCCACTCGTAGCTGAGCTCGGGCAGCTTGACCGGCAACTCGACCAGCTCGAGGCCGGCGTCCTTCACGAGCGCCTCGGCATTGCACTGGACGATCTCGGCGACCTCGGGATGGACGACGGCGACGCCGAGGTCGGGGGCGATCGCAACCTTCTTGCCCCGGACGTCGTGGGTGCCCAGGCCGGCCTCCCAACCGTCGACCCGCAGCAGGCTGTAGGGGTCGCGGTGGTCGAATCCGTTGGTGACGTCGAGGAAGCGGGCGGAGTCGCGCACCGAGCGCGAGAGGCAACCGAGCACCGCGGTGAGCGAGCCGACGATCATGCCCGGGCCCTTCGGGATGCGGCCGTAGGTGTTCTTGAGCCCGACAAGGCCGGTGAACCCGCCGGGGATGCGCAGCGATCCGCCCCCGTCGCCGCCGGTGCCGAGGGGCAGCAGCCCGCCGGCGACGGCTGACGCGGTCCCACCGGTCGAACCGCCCGGCGTGTGCTCGAGGTTCCACGGGTTGCGGGTCGCCCCGTGGAGGTTGGTGCGGGTGAGGTTGACGCCGCCGAACTCGCTCGAGGTGGTGAGCCCCGGGAGCACCGCGCCCGCAGCGCGAACCCGCTGGACCAGTACCGAGTCGCGGTCGGCGACCCGGTCCTTCAGCGGGATGGACGCTTCGGTCTTCGGCCAGCCCGCCACCGAGTCGAGCTCCTTGACCCCGATCGGGACACCGCCGAAGGGCAGCGTCACATCAGCGCGAGCGGCCGTCCCGCTCGCCGATTCGACGTCGAGGTGCGCGAAGGCGTTGAGCTCGGAGCCCTCGATGGCGGCGAGGGCGACGTCGAGCTCCTCTACCGGCGAGCGCTCCCCCGCCCGGAACGCGTCGACCAGCGAGCAAGCATCCCCCTGCCACGGCGTGTCGGTCATGTGGCCTTCCAGGCTTCCACAACCGCGCTAGTCGTGGTCGGCGTCACTACGAGGCTGAGGGTGTTCTTCAGCACCGCCTCGCCGTACTCCGGGGGCACGCCCACGACCGCGTCGGTCGGCATGACGAACTGATAGCCGAGGTTCACCGCGTCGAAGGCGAAGTTGAGCATCCCGATGTTCAGCGACACGCCGACCCCCACGATCGTGGTGACGCCAAGATTGCGCAGCACCGAGTCGAGCTGGGTATCGTGCATCGGGCCGAGCCCGTGGATCCGGGCCAGCACGAGATCGCTCGGTTCGACCCCGATCTCGGCTGGCGGCTCGACGTGGGGCGACCCCGGCGTCAACGAGATCGACGACCTCTTCACGCCCATGAACAGCCGGGCGTTGCGATTGCCACCTCGGCCGTCGGCCCGGCTCTCGGCGGTGCAGTGCACGACGGGCACGCCGGTCGTCCGCGCCGCCCGGGCGAGCTCGGCGCAGTGCTCGACGAGACCCACCGTTGCGGCCGCCTCGGCCAACAC
>JACDBD010000269.1 GCA_013695115.1 Actinomycetota bacterium
GGAAGTTGAAGATGCCAAAGACGGCCACGAGCACGCTGCCCGCGACCGCGAGGCCACCGAGCGGGTCGGTGCCGAGATGGCCGACGATCGCGGTGTCGACGAGGATGTAGAGCGGCTCGACCGCCAGCGCGCCGAGCGCGGGGACGGCGAGGCGGAGAATCTCGCGGTCGTGGACACTCCGCCGTTCGACCCGCATCGCGGGGAAGCTATCGCCGCGCTCGGGCAGCGAGCTCGGAAAATCGGGCGGCGTTGCGCACCGCGCACGCCCGGGGATCGTTGTTGAAGAACACATACACATCCTCGGTGCGCGACCACGTGTCGTTGATCCGGTCGACCCACGATCGCAGCGCGGCGTCGCCGTAGCAGGGCCGGGGTGACGCGGTCCCCTCGTGCAGGCGGACGTAGCCCCACCCGGCGGTGCGCCGGACCTCGTCGCGGCGACCGGCGCGGTCGGTGAGGCACAGGGCGACGTCGTTGGTTCGCAGGAGCTCGAACACCTCGTCGATCAGCCAGGACGGATGGCGGACCTCGAGCGCGACCCGGATGCCGTGCCGCCCGAACTCGCCCAGGGTCTCGTCGAGCCGGTCGAGGTCGAGACGGAGGGTGGGAGGCAGCTGCACCAGGACCGTGCCCAGCTTCGGGCCCAGGCCGCGGGCGGCGTCGACCAGACGCGCCACCGGCTCGGCCGGATCCTGGAGCCGGCGCAGGTGGGTGAGGTACCGGCTGGCCTTGATGACGAAGCAGAAGTCGGCGGGGGTGCGCTCGGCCCAGGCCTCGAAGGTGGACCGCTCGGGGAGTCGGTAGAAGGTGTTGTTCACCTCGACGGTCGGGAAGCGCTCGGCGTAGTGCTCCAGCCAGGTCTTCTGGGGGAGGTCACGAGGGTAGAAGGGGCCCCGCCAATCGCGGTACTGCCAGCCCGACGTCCCGATCAGCAGGGGCACGGGATGGTTCTACCCAAGGTCGGAAGGCCTGCCATCCGACCAGTCCACCCGTGAATTTGCGCGGGAGCGGCGAGTGGCCCGGAGGGCGGGGGGCCGGCCGGCCCCTTATGGAGATGGTCCGGCCGCCGAGCGAGCGCGACCAGCGAGGTAGCTGTCACACCCCGGTGGGATGCTCACGAGGTGGCGGAGAAGGGGCCCACCCTGCGGTTTGCGAGCGCGGCTCGACGCCTCGGCGCGGCCGCGCGAGCTGCAGGCCTCGTCGTCCCCGCCTTCCGCTGCCCGCCCCGGGTCGCCGGGGTTGCGCGCACTATCCGGCGCTATCCCGGCGGGGCGGTGGTCTCGGTTCAGCTGCGGGACCGCCCCTTCCCTGACGTCGCCGCCGACATGGTGGAGGGCGTGCTCGTCGTGAACCAGCTCCGCGGTGAGGCCGAGACGCGGATGCGAGCCGCCCTCGCCGGCGCCATCGATGCGTCCAGCACCGAGAACGCTCGAGCCGCGTAAAGCGCACTCTCACTCTCTTCCCCCAGCCAGCTTGCGGTCCGTGGCCAGATCTTGCTGGAGGAAGTGCGTGGCTCGGTCAAGAAGGTATAGCGACGAAGCTGTCGCCGACGCGGTCGCGAATGCGGTTTCAATAGCCGACGCCCTGCGACGGCTGGGCCTCGTAGCGAGGGGCGGCAACTATGAACTCTTGTACCAACGAATTCGCGAGCTCGGACTCAATACGGATCACATTCTTGGCAAGGCGTGGAGGAGAGGGAACCGGAATCCGCCCGTCAAGGCACGTAGCCTCGCGGAGATCTGCGTGGAAGGCTCGTACTACAAGACGAGCAGGCTGAAGGACCGACTGATTCGAGAAGGTCTCAAGTCGGCCGCGTGCGAGGAGTGCAACTGGACGCATTGGCATGGGCTTCCGATCCCGCTCGAACTCGACCACATCAACGGTCGTCGGGATGACAACCGACTCGAGAACCTCCAGCTCCTGTGCCCGAACTGCCACGCCCAGACGCCGACTTACCGCGGCAGGAATATCGGCAAGGCTAGGTAAGCCCCCGTATCCCAACGGCAGAGGAAGGCCGCCTAAACCGGTCTCAGTGTGGGTTCGAATCCCACCGGGGGCACCGACCGGGGGTAGTGCGTCCCACCACCTCGCGCCCGGCAAGGTGAGCGCGTTCGCCCACGCCTGTCAGGGTGGGGGTGAAGACCTCATGACCGGCGCTCGCGGAGTACCCGGGCAACGGGTGTCCACTCCCAGCCACCGCCCCACCCGCCAGTGCAATGAGGCTGACGGACGCTCATGATGGAACGATGACGACCTCCACGCCGATCGGCCAGGGGCTGGGCATCACCGCGGGGCTCGACGCGCGCCTCGCCGGTGGCCTGGCCGCTCGGTGCGCGCAGCTCGGGTACCACTCACTGTGGTCCAACGACGAGCCCACCGCCCCCGGCCTGGAGACGCTCGCGCACTTCGCCGCTGCAGCTCCTCGGCTCGACCTTGGAGTGGGCGTCCTCCCCCTCGACCGATATCGACCTGCCCGGATCGTCGCGGATATCGACCGCCTCGCGCTCGATCCGGCAAAGCTCTGGATTGGGATCGGGTCCGGGCGGCTGCGCCCGCAACTCGACGTGGTGCGGCAGGCCGTCGCACAGCTTCGCGAGCTTCTGCCGCAGGAAACGCGCATCGTTGTCGCCGCGATGCGGCCTCGACTCTGTCGCCTCGGTGGCGCGATCGCCGACGGCGTGCTGCTCAATTGGATGCTGCCCGCCCAGGCGGCGCGAGCGCGCCGGTGGGTTCAGGACGGAGCCGAAGGATGAAGGGGGAGCACCGCCCGTCACCGCGTCGTATGTTCGCGTCGCCGTCGGTTCCGGCTCGCTGCACCGGCTGCGCGACGACGAAAGCCGCTACCGTGAAATCAACGAGGGGCATCGTCAGCACTTCGCGGCCATGGATGTCCCGCTCGGGAGCGTCGGCGTCGCAGCATCGGAGAGACCCGGGGTACTCGATGGGCTCGAGCCCTACCGGTCTGCGGTCGACCTTCCGATCGCACGGGTGCTCGCCAGCACGGATGCGGCCTCGTTGATCGCCGTCGCGGAAGCCGCGGCGCCATAGCCGGCGGTACCTACCGAAGCGGCGGCGGGTTGTTCGTCTCCAGCTCGGCCATGCGGGCCTCGAGCTCGCGGACCTGCCCGATCAGCGCGGTGACCTCGGTCTCCAGCCGGGCGATGTCGGGGCCGACCTCCTCGAGGTCGGTCACCCCCTCGCCCTCGGTGCTTCCGTCGGAGCAGGCCGCCCCGATGAACCCGGCTGCCACCAGGGCGGCGGCGCAGGTCACCGCCGCCATGAGGCGTCGCATCAGGTGGGCTCGGGCACGGGCTCGGGCGGCGGCGGGCCGGCGTAGTGCGCGCTGGGCCGGATGAGGCGGTTGTCGGCGGCCTGCTCGAGGATGTGACTGCTCCAGCCAATCACCCGGCTCGACGCGAACGTGGGCGTGAACATCTCCCGCGGCACGCCGCAGGTGTCCATCACGATCCCGGCGTAGAACTCGACGTTCGTGTACAGCTGGCGACCGGGCTTGAGTTCCGCCAGCACCTCGATCGCCTTCTTCTCGATCGCCTTGGCCAGGTCGACCTTGGGCCCGCCGAGGCGCTCGGCGACGCCCCGCAGCATCACCGAGCGGGGGTCGTCGGTCTTGTACACGCGGTGCCCGAAGCCCATGAGCCGGTCGCCCCGCTCGACCGCGTCGCGCAACCACGGCTCGGCTTTGTCGGCGGTGCCGATGGCGTCGAGCATGTCGAGGGCGCGGCTGGGCGCACCGCCGTGCAGTGGCCCGGACAGCGCGCCGATCGCGCCCACGACTGCGGACGCAAGGTCGGCGCCGGTCGAGGTGATCACACGCGCGGTGAACGTGGAGGCGTTGAAACCGTGGTCGATGGTCGAGATCAGGTACTGCTCGACGCCGCGGGCGTAGTCGGGCTTCGGGACCTCGCCCAGCATCATGTAGAGGTAGTTGGCGGCGTACGGCAGGTCGGGGTGCGGGTCGACGACCTCGAGTCCGTGCTTGAGGCGGTAGAGCGCGGTCAGCAGCGTCGGCACCACCGCGCAGGTCTGGAGTGCCTGGCCACGTAACTCCTCGGCGGGGATGTCGAGCCACGGGCGGAAGTCGAGGTCGACGCCCATCATCGAGTAGGTCGTACGCAGCATGTCGAGCGGAGGGGCCTCGGGACCGCCGAGCGCGGCCACGCTCGGCAGGATCTCCTTCACGTCGGCCGGGATCTCGCGCAGCCGCTTGACCGTCTCGATGAACGCGTCGCGCTGCTTCACCGACGGGAGCGAACCCTCGAACAGGAGGTGCCATACGTCCTCGAGCGTCCGCTTCTCCGCCAGATCGACCGCGTTGTACTGGCGGTAGTGATAGAAGCCCTCGCGCCCGCGCACGTCGCCGATGGCGGTGTCGGCCACGACCACGCCCTCGAGGCCCTCGGGGATCTCGGCCGCGGCCTTCTCGGCCGGCTGGATCTGGGCGATCTTCATGATGTCGCGCATCGACACCAGTCCGACCAGCACGCCGTCGTCGACGACCGGGATGTGCCGGTAGCCGTGCTCGGCCAGGCTGGCGAACGCGTCCGTGACCTCCTCGTCGGACGCGACCGAGTCGGGGTTCGGCGTCATCCAGTCGGACACCGTGTCGGCCGACGTGTCGGCACCGCCGGCGGCGATGCGGATCATGTCCCGTTCGGTCAGGATGCCGACCGGCTTCTCGCCGTCGACGACGACGACGGAGCCGACGTGCTTCTCGCGCATCCGGGTGGCGGTCTCGGCGATCGACTCCATGGCGGCGGCCGTGATCACCGGGTGGCTCATGATCTCGGCGACCGTGCGTGCCCCCGGTACGGCGCTGGCTGGCATCGAGTTCCCTCCCGCGTTCGAAGCCGCGGCGAGTCTATTCAGCTGGTGGGAGCGGGCGGTTCGGGCGGGGGATCCGCGGCACGGTCGCGCACCCCGAGGAGGTGGGCGGTCTCGTTGAGGGTGACGAGCGACCGGGGACCGGAGCGGGCCGCGGCCACCCGCGTGATCGAGGTGTACCCGGGCTCGAACCAGAGATGGCGGTCGAGCCCCAACAACGCGCCCACGTACACATTGATGACGCCACCGTGACAGACGACCGCGACGCGGCCGCCGGGGAAGCGGCCGACGATCGCGTCGAGGCACGGGACGATGCGCCCCCGGAACTGGTCGGGCGCCTCCCCGCCGAACTCCTCCCAGCGACCCTCGAGCATCGCCAGCCAGCGCGCGTCCCGCCCCCGCTTCAGTTCCTCGGCCGGGATGTAGTGGTCGGCGTTGGCGTCGTACTCGATGAGATCGGGACCGATCTCGAGGTCGAGACCGTGGGCCCGGGTGACCGGTTCGGCGGTCTGGCGCGCCCGCCGGAGCGGGCTGCTGATGACCGCGTCGACTGGCTCGGCCGCGAGCCACGTCGCCAGTCGCTCAGCCTCGATGCGCCCGCGTGCGGTGAGCCCGGGATCGACGGGCCCACCGCCGCCTTCGCCCGGTGCGATGCGCACCGGCTCGGCGTGGCGAATCAAGAGCAGTTCCATCAGCCATCGAGGGCGAACCCGAGCACGTCGGCGAGCTCGGCCAGCGCGGCGGCGGGGTCGGCGACCTTGATCGTCGTCATGCCCAGGGCCCGGGCCGCTTTGAGGTTGACGCCGAGGTCGTCGAGGAAGACCGACTCGTCGGGACGCACCCCCAGCCGTTCGCACGCGAGCTCGTAGATGCGGGGGTCGGGCTTGCGCACTCCCTCGACCGCCGACTCCACCACGACGTCGAACACGCCGATCAGTGAGTCGAGGCCGCCTTCACGGGGCTCGTCGGCCACCCAGTTGTTGGTGAGCGCGCCGGTCTGGAGGCCGTGCTCGCGGATCGCGGTGATCGCTGCCACCATCTCGGGTCGGGGGGCGAATCCCTCGCCGACAGCGTTCATCACCGCGGTGGCGTCGATCGTCTGGCCGGCGCGGGTGCACTCGGCCTCGAACTCGGTGCAGAACTCGGCGACGCTCAGCTCGCCCCGCTCGAGCCGCGCCCACGCACCGCCGTCGGGGTCGGTCAGCACGACCTCGCTCAGGAACCGTTCGGGAAGGCCCTGCTCGCGCTCGTAGGCGCGGAACACGTCGATCGGCGACGGGAACACCACCCCGCCGAGGTCGAAGATGACGGCCCGGTACGTCGTTGGGAGGGTCGTTGGGCGGTCGGTCACGGGTCGATCAGGACGCCCGGGTTGAGGACGGCGGCGGGGTCGAGGGCGGCCTTGGCCGCGCGCAGCGCATCGGCGAACGGCTCCGGCCGCTGCTGGTCGTACCACGGTCGGTGGTCGCGCCCGACCGCGTGATGATGCGTGATGGTGGCACCGTGACGGACGAGCGCGTCCGATGCGGCCGACTTCACCGCCGCCCACTGCTCGAGCTGCGCCCCCTCCCGTCCCGGTGCGATCACGGTGAAGTAGGGCGCGGGACCATCGGGGTAGACGTGGGTGAAGCGGCAAGTGACTACGCCGTTGCCGGCGCCGACCGCCGTCAGCGCGTCCCGGGTGGAGTGCACCACGTCTTCGTGAAGCGCGTCGAACCGGTCCCACGTGGTGGCGGTCTCGAACGTCTCGTTCACGCATCCCATGGCAACGAGGGCATCGCGCGTGTATGGCGCCCGGATGAACGCGTTGCGCCAGGCGCCGGCCGACCCCTCGCGCGCGCCCGCGCCATCGCCACTGACGCGCACGCTGTCGGTGTTCACGTCGCCGCCGTGGTCGCCCACCAGCTCGAGCGCGCGGGCCAGCCACGGGTCGAGGGGATGGTCGGCCGACTCGAACGCCACCAGCAGCAGGTGGGCCGAGCCATCGTCGCTTCCGGTGACCATGGCCTCGGTGGCGTCGAGCAGGCGGCAGTTGGTCGGGAAGAGGCCGCTCTGGGCGAGTGCCCGTGCCGCCACCGCGCCGTCGGCGAACGTGTCGAAGCGCGCGCTCGCCGATGCCCGGAACCGCGGGCGGTCCTGGAGGCGCATCCACGCCTCGGTGATCACGCCGAGGATCCCCTCGGAGCCGAGGAACATGCGGTCGGGGGAGGGGCCCGCCCCCGAGCCCGGCAGGCGGCGCGACTCGACCAGGCCGTGGGGGGTGACGACGCGCAGCGACTCCACGAAGTCGTCGATGTGCGTGTACAGGGTGGCGTAGTGGCCGCCGGACCGAGTCGCGAGCCAACCCCCCAGCGTCGAGCACTCGAACGACTGGGGGAAGTGGCGGAGGGTGAGGCCGTGGGGCCGGAGCTGCTCCTCGAGCGCCGGCCCGAACACGCCCGCCTCGATGCGCGCCGCCCGCGACGTGCGGTCGATCTCGACCACCCGTCCGAGCTCGCGCAGGTCGATCGTGACCGTGCCCGCGTACCCGTGTTCGGCGGCGTCGCATTCGACCCCGCCCACCACGGACGAGCCGCCTCCGTACGGGACAGCCGCGGCGTGGGCGTCGGCGCACCAGTCGAGGAGCGCGGTGACATCGTCCTCGGTGCGCGGCATGGCCACCACGTCGGGCGGGTGGGAGAAGTCACGCTCGAACGCCCGCACGACGTCGCGGAACGACTTGCCGTACGTGTGGCCGGCCCGCTCGAACTGGTCGGTGGTGCACAAGGATGCCAGCGCGGCCGGCGGCTCGAGCCGAGAAGCGGGGAGGTCGAGCTCGTCGAGCGTGGGCGGCTCTGCAACCGCGAGCGAGTCGACCTCGAACATGTCCGCGAGGGTCTTCGCCATCGACGCCTGTTGGTCCCGGGTCGGGCCCTCGCCCTCGTAACCCCACCCCCAGAACTTCCGCCGGCGCGCTCCCATCGGCGGCAGGGTAGGCCCTTGACAGCTGCCTGACGGCGTGCGAGGCTCCGAACGATGTCAGTGAGTCCTACACGCGACAGGCGTGCCGAGCGTCACGAGGCCACGAGGGCGGAGATCCTCGAGGCGGCCTGGGAGCTAGCCCGCGAGCAGGGACTGTCGGGGCTGTCGCTGCGTGACCTGGGGAGGAAGGTCGGAATGCGGGCCCAGTCGCTCTACTCGTACTTCGACTCCAAGCACGCGATCTACGACGCCCTGTTCCGCGAGGGCTACGAGCGGTTCCTCGAGCGCCGCGAAGCGTTCGAGACGACGGACGATCGTCGAGCCGACTTTCGCCGCGGGGCCCGGGAGTTCATGGAGTTCTGCCTCGAGGACCCGGCGCGCTACCAGCTGCTCTTCCAGCGCACGATCCCCGGGTTCGAGCCGTCGTCGAGCTCCTACGCGCTCGCCGTGCGGTCGCTCGACGTCCCTCGTCAGCGATTTCGCGACATGGGGGTCGAGGATCCCGCGGTGCTCGACCTCTGGACCGCGCTCCTCACCGGTCTCGTCGACCAGCAGATCTCGAACGACCCCGGTGGCGACCGGTGGTCCCGACTGCTCGACGAGGCCGTCGACATGTTCTTCGAACACCTCGACAAGGAGAAGTAGAGATGACCAAGACCACGATCGATGCACGCGAGATCGCTCCGCTGTCGCAGCCGCAGGCGATGGACCTGGCCGCCACTGAGTACGACCGCTTCGTCGATCTGATCCGAGAGCTCGACCCCGATGACTGGGGGCGAACGACCGAGTGCCCCGCATGGGACGTCGCCGACATGGTCCGTCACGTCCTCGGCGCGGCCGAGGCCCACGGGTCGCAGGAGGAGCAACAGCATCAGATGGAGGCGGCCTCCGGTGAACCTGGACCGATGATCGACGCGCTGGGCGTCGTGCAGATCCGCGACCGCGCCGACCTCACAGCCGTCGAGCTCGTCGAGCGTCTCGAGGAGGCGGCGCCGCGTTCGGTTGGCGCTCGTCGACAGGTGCCGGCCGCGATCCGGGAGCAGGAGATGACGGTCGACGCACCGTTCCAGTGGGGTGGCGAGAAGTGGCGGCTCGGGTACCTCCTGGACGTCATCTACACTCGTGACACCTGGATGCATCGTCTCGACATCGCCCGCGCCACCGGACGCGACATGGTGCTCGGGCCGGGGCACGACGCCCGGATCGTGGCCGACGTGGTCGCCGAATGGGCGCGGCGTCATGGCCAGCCGTTCGCTCTTACACTGACTGGTGTTGCCGGCGGGAACTACGCCGCCGCCGACGGCGGTGAACGCCTCGAGCTCGACGCGGTCGAGTTCTGCCGAATCGTGTCGGGCCGTGCCCCGGGCGCGGGCCTGCTGACCACGGAGGTGCCGTTCTGATGGAGACGAGGGTCGACGAGATCGCCGTCGGTGTCTACCGGATCTCGACGATGCTTCCCGATGTCGCGCCGGGAGGGTTCACGATGAACCAGTTCCTGGTGGATGCGGAGGAGCCGCTCCTGTTCCACTGCGGCCCCCGCCAGATGTTCCCGCTGGTCTCGGAGGCCGTCGGCCGGGTGACGCCGGTCGAGGGGATGCGCTGGATCACGTTCGGCCACGTCGAGTCGGACGAGTGCGGCTCGATGAACGAGTGGCTCGCGG